>NZ_JBMOWQ010000060.1:0-27388 GCF_049310485.1 Pseudomonas sp. GZD-209 | reverse complement strand
AAACCCCCCCCCCTCCTGTGCCCGCTTTCTCGTGTTGGGGAAGGCGTCTCCCCCCAAAAAGAGGCCGGAGCAGCCTCCGCAAATCCCTATCTCCGGCACGGCTATTGCTTTACCGCTGGCAACATACCGTTTTTATGACGGTTAGCCACGCGAGAGAGCACGATGCCCCAGGCCGCCCACGTAACCCGAGCCCCCGATCAGCAGGGGCGGACCCCGGTCGAGCAGGACAGCCGCCAGGGTATCGAGCAAGCCTTTGCCCTGTTCAATCAGGTGTCCAGCCAGCTGAGCCAGTCCTACAGCATGCTTGAAGCCCGGGTCAGCGAACTCAAGGGCGAACTGGCCGTGGTCAGCGCCCAGCGCATCGACGAACTCAGTGAAAAGGAACGCCTGGCCAACCGTCTGCAGAACTTGCTGGACCTGTTGCCCGGCGGGGTGATCGTGATCGATGGCCAGGGCCTGGTGCGCGATGCCAACCCGGCTGCCTGCGAGCTGCTCGGCGAGCCGCTGATCGGCCAGCTGTGGCGCCAGGTGATCGCCCGGAGCTTTGCCCCGCGCAAGGACGACGGCCATGAAGTCTCGCTGCGCGACGGCCGCCGCCTGTCGATCGCTACCCGCTCGCTGGATGCCGAACCCGGCCAGTTGGTGCTGCTCAATGACCTGACTGAAACCCGTCGCCTGCAAGACCAGCTGGCTCGCCACGAACGCCTGTCGTCACTGGGGCGCATGGTCGCCTCGCTGGCCCATCAGATCCGTACGCCGCTGTCGGCAGCCATGCTTTACGCCAGCCACTTGGCCGATAGCGAGCAAGACCTCAGCGCGCAAACCCGCCAGCGCTTCGCGGGCAGCCTGAAGGAGCGGCTGCACGAGCTGGAGCACCAGGTGCGCGACATGCTGGTGTTTGCCCGTGGCGAGCTGCCGCTGGGTGACAGGGTCACGCCGAAAGCGCTGTTCCAGGCCCTGCAGCAGGCGGCCCAGGCCCATGTGCAAGGGCATGCGGTGCGCTGGCAGTGCGACAGTCACCTGGGTGAGTTGCTGTGCAACCGCGACACCCTGGTCGGCGCCTTGCTCAACCTGATCGAAAACGCCCTGCAGGCCAGCCGGGAGCCGGCGCGTCTGAAGGTGCATCTGTACCGTCGCGAGCAGTCGCTGCACTTGTGCGTCAGTGATGCAGGCTGCGGTATCGACGCCGAGTTGCTGACGCGCCTGGGCGAGCCGTTCCTGACCACCAAAGCCGCTGGCACCGGGCTTGGCCTGGCGGTGGTCAAGGCCGTGGTGCGTGCCCATCAGGGGCGTTTGCAACTGCGTTCGAAGGTGGGCCGTGGTACCTGCGTGCGGGTGGAGCTGCCGTTGATCGACGGGCAACTGGCGGAGGCCTTGTGATGGCAATCAAGGTGCTGCTGGTCGAGGATGATCGCGTCCTGCGACAGGCGCTGTGCGACACCCTGGAAATCGGCGGCTTCGCCTACCAGGCCGTGGGCAGTGGCGAAGAGGCGTTGGAGGCGGTGCTCAAAGAGGTGTTCAGCCTGGTTGTCAGCGATGTGAACATGCCGGGTATGGACGGGCACCAGTTGTTGGCCAGGCTGCGCCGCCAGCAACCACAGTTGCCCGTGTTGCTGATGACTGCGCATGCTGCCGTGGAGCGGGCCGTCGAGGCGATGCGCCAGGGCGCTTCCGATTACCTGGTCAAGCCGTTCGAGCCCAAGGCGTTGCTCAACCTGGTCGAGCGGCATGCTGCCGGGCGTGTGGTTGATGATGAAGGCCCGGTGGCATGCGAGCTGGCCAGCCGACAGTTGCTGGAGTTGGCGGCGCGGGTAGCGCGCAGCGACTCGACGGTGCTGATCTCGGGCGAGTCCGGCACTGGCAAGGAAGTGCTGGCGCGCTACATCCACCGGCAGTCGCCGCGGGCGCAGGCGCCGTTCGTGGCGATCAACTGCGCGGCAATCCCCGACAACATGCTCGAGGCCACGCTGTTCGGTCATGAAAAAGGTGCCTTCACCGGCGCCATCGCGGCCCAGGCCGGAAAGTTCGAGCAGGCCGAAGGCGGCACCTTGCTGCTGGATGAAGTTTCGGAAATGCCACTGGGCTTGCAGGCCAAGCTGTTACGCGTGTTGCAGGAGCGCGAGGTCGAGCGCGTTGGCGGGCGCAAGCCCATCGCCCTGGATATCCGCATTCTCGCCACGACCAACCGTGATCTGGCGGGGGAGGTGGCCGCGGGGCGTTTCCGCGAAGACCTCTACTATCGCCTGTCGGTCTTCCCCATGGCCTGGCAGGCCCTGCGCGAGCGCCCGGCCGATATCGTGCCGCTGGCCGAGCGTCTGCTGGCGCGCCATGCCCGCAAGATGTGCCATGCCCAGGTGCGCTTGTCCGCCCAGGCGCAGGCTTGCCTGCAGGCCTATGCCTGGCCGGGTAACGTGCGTGAGCTGGACAACGCGATTCAGCGCGCGCTGATTCTGCAGCAGGGCGGCGTGATCGAAGCGGCGGATTTTTGTCTGGCTGGTGCCATTCCGTTGTCACCTTCGAGCGAGGCCACTATTGCGCCATCATGCCTGGATTCAGGCGCCGAGGCGGGTGGGCTGGAGGGCGACATGCGCCGCCACGAATTCCAGATGATCATCGACACCTTGCGCGCCGAGCGCGGGCGTCGCAAGGAGGCCGCCGAGCGCCTGGGCATCAGCCCGCGTACGCTGCGCTACAAGCTGGCGCAGATGCGTGACGCCGGGTTCGATGTCGAGGCCAGCCTGTTCGGCTGAGGCGTAGTTTTGAATGGTTTCTGGGCTGGCTGGCACTGCTCTTGCTAGTTTCAGCCCATTCGCTGCATGAGTGTCAAAAAAATGCGGCCGCCGGAGAGAGAAGTCCATGACCCAAGGTGTTGAATTCAATCGTCTGATGCTGGACATGCGCGCCATGCAGGCCGATGCCATGTCCATGCCCAAAGCGGCTGCCGCCCCTGAGCTGGCGCCTGGGCAAAGCAGTTTTGCCGACATGCTCGGCCAGGCCATTGGCAAGGTGAGCGAGACCCAGCAGGCCTCCACTCAACTGTCCAACGCCTTCGAAATCGGCAAGAGCGGCGTCGACCTGACCGATGTGATGATCGCCTCGCAGAAGGCCTCCGTGTCGTTCCAGGCGCTGACCCAAGTGCGTAACAAGCTGGTGCAAGCGTACCAGGACATCATGCAGATGCCGGTTTAAGGCGAGAGTTGATTCATGGCCGAAGCAGTCGTCGATAACGCCCCCGCAAAAAGCGGTCCGCCAGCAGCCAAGCCGCCGCTGTTCGGCCTGTCGTTCCTGGAAAACATCTCGCAGATGCCCATGCTGCGTCAGATCGGCCTGCTGGTCGGCCTGGCCGCCAGCGTGGCCATCGGCTTCGCCGTGGTGCTCTGGTCGCAGCAGCCGGACTACCGGCCGCTGTACGGCAGCCTGGCGGGCATGGACACCAAGCAGGTCATGGACACCCTGGCCTCTGCCGATATCCCCTACACCGTGGAGCCGAATTCCGGCGCGCTGTTGGTCAAGGCCGACGATCTCTCCCGTGCGCGCCTGAAGCTTGCCGCCGCCGGCGTAGCGCCAAGCGACGGCAACGTCGGCTTCGAGCTGCTCGACAAGGATCAGGGCCTGGGTACCAGCCAGTTCATGGAGGCCACCCGCTACCGCCGTGGCCTTGAAGGCGAACTGGCGCGCACCGTGTCCAGCCTCAACAACGTCAAGGCTGCCCGCGTGCACCTGGCCATCCCGAAAAGCTCGGTGTTCGTGCGTGACGAGCGCAAGCCAAGCGCTTCGGTACTGGTCGAGCTGTATCCGGGGCGTGCCCTGGAGGCCGGCCAGGTAATGGCCATCGTCAACCTGGTGGCCACCAGTGTTCCGGAGCTGGACAAGTCCCAGGTGACCGTGGTCGACCAGAAGGGCAACCTGCTCTCCGACCAGTTGCAGGACACCGCGCTGACCATGGCCGGCAAGCAGTTCGACTACAGCCGCCGCATGGAAGGCATGCTCACCCAGCGCGTGCACAACATCCTGCTGCCGGTGCTGGGCAACGACCGCTACAAGGCCGAAGTGTCGGCCGACATCGACTTCAGCGCCGTCGAGTCCACTTCCGAGCAGTTCAATCCCGACCAGCCGGCGCTGCGCAGCGAGCAGTCGGTCAACGAGCAGCGCGCCAGCAGCCAGGGCCCGCAAGGCGTACCGGGTGCGCTGAGCAACCAGCCGCCGGCCGGCGCCAGCGCGCCTGAGAATGCCAAGGCCGCTGCAACCCCCGCCGGTGCCGTCCAGCCCGGGCAGCCGCTGGTGGACTCCAACGGCCAGCAGATCATGGACCCGGCCACCGGCCAGCCGATGCTGGCGCCGTACCCGTCCGACAAGCGCCAACAGTCGACCAAGAACTTCGAGCTGGACCGTTCCATCAGCCACACCCGTCAGCAGCAGGGTCGCCTGACCCGCCTGTCGGTGGCGGTGGTGGTGGACGACCAGGCCAAGATCGACGCCGCCAGCGGCGAGGCTACCCGCACGCCCTGGGGTGCTGAAGACCTGGCGCGCTTCACCCGTCTGGTGCAGGACGCGGTGGGCTTCGATGCCAGCCGTGGCGACAGCGTCACCGTGATCAACGTGCCGTTCGCCGCCGACCGTGGCGACGAACTGGTCGACATTCCGTTCTACTCGCAGCCCTGGTTCTGGGACATCGTCAAGCAGGTGCTGGGCGTGGTGTTCATCCTGATCCTGGTGTTCGGCGTGCTGCGTCCGGTGCTCAACAACATTACCGGTGGCGGCAAGCAAGCTGCCACAGACAGCGACATGGAGCTGGGCGGCATGATCGGTCTGGATGGCGAACTGGCCAACGACCGCGTCAGCCTGGGTGGCCCGACAAGCATTCTGTTGCCGAGCCCGAGCGAGGGTTACGAGGCACAGCTCAACGCAATCAAAGGCCTGGTGGCCGAAGACCCGGGCCGTGTGGCCCAGGTCGTGAAAGAGTGGATCAACGCCGATGAGTGACAACCGAGCCGTTACCGCCAAGCTGAGCCGCGTCGACAAGGCGGCCATCCTCCTGCTGTCGCTCGGCGAGACCGACGCCGCACAGGTCCTGCGCCACATGGGGCCAAAGGAAGTGCAGCGGGTCGGTGTGGCCATGGCGCAAATGGGCAATGTGCACCGCGAGCAGGTCGAGCAGGTGATGAGCGAGTTCGTCGAGATCGTCGGCGACCAGACCAGCCTGGGCGTGGGCTCCGACGGCTACATTCGCAAGATGCTCAACCAGGCACTGGGTGAGGACAAGGCCAACGGCCTGATCGACCGCATCCTGCTCGGTGGCAACACCAGCGGCCTGGACAGCCTCAAGTGGATGGAGCCGCGTGCCGTGGCCGACGTCATCCGCTTCGAGCACCCGCAGATCCAGGCCATCGTGGTCGCCTACCTCGACCCCGACCAGGCCGGCGAGGTGCTGAGCAACTTCGACCACAAGGTGCGCCTCGACATCGTCCTGCGCGTATCGTCGCTCAACACCGTACAGCCTGCGGCGCTCAAAGAGCTCAACCAGATTCTCGAGAAACAGTTCTCGGGCAACTCCAACGCTGCCCGCACCACCTTGGGCGGCATCAAGCGTGCTGCCGACATCATGAACTTCCTCGACAGTTCGGTGGAAGGTGCGCTGATGGATGCGATCCGCGAGATCGACAGCGACCTGTCGGAGCAGATCGAAGACCTGATGTTCGTCTTCAACAACCTGGCCGATGTCGACGACCGGGGTATCCAGGCGCTGTTGCGCGAGGTGTCCTCGGATGTGCTGGTGGTATCGCTCAAGGGCGCCGACGAGCGGGTCAAGGACAAGGTGTTCAAGAACATGTCCAAGCGCGCCTCGGAACTGCTGCGCGACGACCTGGAGGCCAAAGGGCCGGTGCGGGTCAGCGACGTGGAGACCGCGCAGAAGGAAATCCTCACCATCGCCCGACGCATGGCCGAGGCCGGCGAGATCGTGCTTGGCGGCAAGGGTGCCGAGGAAATGATCTAAGCCATCGACTGGCGCCGCCCCTGTGGGAGCGGGCTTGCTCCGCGAGGCTTCCGAGCTGGCGAAAGAGATTGCCAGGGCGGGCACAATCGCGGGTCAAGCCCGCTCCCACAGGGACCTGTTAAGGTTTTCGAGAAGCTCACAGCATGTCCACCACCGAACACCCCAGCGAACTGATCCGCGCCCGCGACCTCGAGGGCGTCGACGTCTGGGCGCTGCCCAGCTTCGACCCTGAGCCCGAACCCGAACCTGAACCCGAGCCGGAAGTCATCGAGGAAGAGGTCGAGGAAGTGCCGCTGGAGGAAGTCCAGCCGCTCACCCTCGAAGAGCTCGAGGCCATCCGCCAGGAGGCCTACAACGAAGGCTTCGCCACCGGCGAGCGCGAAGGCTTCCACAGCACCCAGCTCAAGGTTCGCCAGGAAGCCGAAGTGGCCCTGGCCGCCAAGCTGGCCAGCCTGGAGCAGGTCATGCTGCACCTGCTCGACCCGATCGCCGATCAGGACACCCAGATCGAAAAAGGCCTGGTGCAACTGGTCGCGAACATTACCCGCCAGGTCATCGGCCGTGAATTGCGCAGTGATTCCAGCCAGGTCACCCATGTCCTGCGTGAAGCCCTCAAGCTGTTGCCGATGGGCGCCGACAATATCCGTATCCACCTCAACCCCCAGGACTTCGAACTGGCCAAGGCCCTGCGCGAGCGCCACGAAGAAAACTGGAAGCTGCTGGAAGACGAGGCCCTGCTGCCTGGCGGTTGCCGCATCGAAACGGCGCACAGCCGCATCGATGCGACCATGGAAACGCGGATCGAGAAGGCCGTGGCGCAGTTGTTCGACCAGTCCCATGACCAGTTCCTGCACCCGGCGGCGCCGGACATCGCGGTCGAACTGGATGTGCCGGCGGGTGGCAACGATGCGCCTTGATCGCACCAGCTTCGGCAAGCGCCTGGCGGGTTACAACGATGCGGTGCGGTTGCCCGACCAGCCGGTGGTGGAAGGCCGCCTGCTGCGTATGGTCGGCCTGACGCTCGAGGCCGAAGGCTTGCGCGCCGCCGTCGGCAGCCGCTGCCTGGTGATCAACGACGACAGCTATCACCCGGTGCGGGTGGAGGCTGAAGTCATGGGTTTTTCCGGTAGCAAGGTGTTCCTGATGCCGGTCGGCAGCATCGTCGGCCTCGCCCCCGGCGCGCGCGTGGTGCCGCTGGACGACGGCGGCCGCCTGCCTATGGGCATGAGCATGCTCGGGCGGGTGCTCGACGGCGCCGGGCGGGCGCTGGACGGCAAAGGCGGCATGAAGGCCGAAGACTGGGTGCCGATGGACGGGCCGGTGATCAACCCGCTCAATCGCGACCCCATCAGCCGGCCGCTGGATGTCGGCATTCGCAGTATCAATGGCCTGCTCACCGTCGGTCGCGGCCAGCGTCTGGGGCTGTTCGCCGGTACCGGTGTGGGTAAGTCGGTACTGCTGGGGATGATGACCCGCTTCACCGAGGCCGAGATCATCGTGGTCGGGCTGATTGGTGAACGGGGCCGGGAGGTGAAGGAGTTCATCGAGCACATCCTCGGCGAAGAGGGGCTCAAGCGCTCGGTGGTGGTGGCCTCGCCAGCGGACGACGCGCCCTTGATGCGTCTGCGCGCGGCGATGTACTGCACGCGCATCGCCGAGTACTTCCGCGACAAGGGCAAGAACGTCCTGCTGCTGATGGACTCGCTGACCCGTTTTGCCCAGGCGCAGCGCGAGATCGCCCTGGCCATCGGCGAGCCGCCGGCCACCCGTGGTTATCCGCCTTCGGTGTTCGCCAAGCTGCCCAAGCTGGTGGAGCGTGCCGGTAATGGCGAGGCCGGCGGTGGTTCGATCACCGCGTTCTACACCGTGCTCTCCGAAGGTGACGACCAGCAGGACCCGATCGCCGACTCGGCGCGCGGTGTGCTCGACGGCCACTTCGTGCTGTCCCGGCGCCTGGCCGAGGAAGGTCACTATCCGGCCATCGACATCGAAGCTTCGATCAGCCGGGTCATGCCCCAGGTGGTCGACGCCGATCACCTGCGCCAGGCGCAGAAATTCAAGCAGCTGTGGTCGCGCCTGTCGCAGAGCCGTGACCTGATCAGCGTGGGGGCCTATGTCGCCGGTGGCGATCCGGAGACGGACCTGGCCATCGCGCTGCAGCCCAAACTGGTGGACTTCCTGCGCCAGGGCCTGCAGGAGAACGTCGGCATGGCGCAGAGCCGCGACCAGCTGGGCGCGATCTTCGTGCCGCCGGCAGGCTGATAGGCCATGGCTCAGCCTGGTCGAGCAGCGCGTCTGGCGCCCGTCGTGGATATGGCCGAGGAGGCCGAGCGCAAGGCTGCCCAGCGCCTGGGGCATTTCCAGCAGCAGGTGGTGCAGGCGCAGGCCAGGCTCGATGAGCTGGCGCAGTTTCGCGAGGGCTACCAGACGCAGTGGATAACCCGCGGCGGGCAGGGGGTGGACGGCAACTGGCTGCTCAATTACCAGCGCTTTCTCGGCCAGCTGGAGACCGCCATGACCCAGCAGCGCCAGAGCCTGAATTGGCACCAGAACAACCTCAACAACGCCCGCAACATCTGGCAGCAGGCCTATGCACGGGTCGAAGGGCTGCGCAAGCTGGTGCAGCGCTATATCGATGAGGCCCGTCGGGCGGAGGACAAGCGTGAACAGCGGCTGCTCGACGAGCTGTCCCAGCGCTTGCCGCGGCACGGGCCGCTTTAGCGCCGGGCCCTGCGCGACTCGATTATTGTGGTTTGCAGCATGCGGCTGTGGCTGCTAAACCTTCAGGAGCCGCATTCGCCATCATCGAAGGAATCGCTCGCATGGCAGTCGAAACCGATTTTTCACAGGAAGGGAAAAAGCTGACGATCAAGGTCAAGGGCCGCTTCGATTTCGGTAAGCATCAGGAATTCAGGGATGCTTACGAGCGTCAGCGCCTGCGACCGGAGACAGTGGTCGTCGACTTGAAGGATGCCACCTATCTGGACAGCTCGGCGTTGGGCATGCTGCTGTTGCTGCGTGACCACGTGGGCGGGGATGACTCGGACATCCGAGTGGTCCATGCCAGCCCGGATGTGCGCAAGATTCTGGCCATCTCCAACTTCGACAAGCTGTTCGATATCGGTTGAGCGCGGCCATGCCTGCCGAACAGGCGTTGACCGTGCTGGTCGCCGAGGACGGTGCCGCTGATCGCATGCTGCTGGCGCAGATCGTGCGGCGCCAGGGGCATGAGGTGTTTACCGCCGAAAACGGTGAGCAGGCCGTGGCGCTGTTTGCCGAACGCAGGCCGCAACTGGTATTGCTCGATGCCTTGATGCCGGTGATGGATGGCTTCGAGGCCGCGCGCCAGATCAAGGCGCTGGCCGGTGAGGCATTGGTGCCGATCATCTTCCTGACCTCGCTCAACGAAGAACAGGCGTTGGTGCGCTGCCTGGAAGCCGGTGGCGACGATTTCATGGCCAAGCCCTACAGTGCGGTGATTCTCGCCGCCAAGATACGCGCGATGGACCGCCTGCGTCGCTTGCAGGCCACGGTCCTGGCGCAGCGTGACGAAATAGCCCGGCATCACCATTACCTGCTCAACGAACAGCGTGTGGCCAAGGCTGTGTTCGACAAGGTCGCCCATTCCGGTTGCCTCAGCGCATCGAACATTCGTTACCTGCAGTCACCCTACGCGCTGTTCAATGGCGACCTGTTGCTGGCGGCGTTCACCCCGTCCGGGGACATGCATGTGCTGTTGGGCGACTTCACCGGCCATGGCCTGCCGGCGGCGGTCGGCGCCATGCCCCTGGCGGAGGTGTTCTACGGCATGACCGCCAAGGGCTACGGGCTGGTCGAGACGCTGCGGGAAATGAACGCCAAGCTCAAGCGCATCCTGCCGGTGGACATGTTCTGTTGTGCGCTGCTGCTCAACCTGAGCTTTCAGCGCGGTACCGTGGAAGTGTGGAATGGCGGCATGCCCGATGGCTATCAGCTGTCCGCCCAGGGCGAGGTGCTGGCGGTGCTGCCTTCGCAGCATCTGCCGCTGGGTATCCTTGCCCCGGAGAAATTCGACGACAGCACCCAGGTGATGCCCTTGGCCGTTGGCGAACGCTTGTTGTTGCTGTCCGATGGCGTGGTCGACAGTGGTGACGGGCAGGAGCGCTTGTTCGGCGTGCAGCGGCTGCTTGAGGTGTTGGCAGCCAATCGGCAGCCGGCACACTTGCTCGATGAGGTCATGGGCGCGCTGCAGGCCTTCGGCGGGCAGTCGCGGGATGACATCAGCCTGTGCGACATTCGCATGCTGGCGCCAGACCAGGTTGTGCCGCAGGCCATGGTCTATTCGGATAGCGGGCGCTCGAGCCCGCTGGAGTGGTCGTTGAACTTCGAGTTGCGCGGTGAAAGCCTGAGGCGCTTCAACCCGGTGCCTTACCTGGTGCAGCTATTGCTGGAAATCCACGGCCTGAGGCCGAGCAGCGGCAAGCTGCACAGCGTGCTCAGCGAGTTGTACTCCAACGCGCTGGAGCACGGTGTGCTGGGGCTCGACTCGCGGCTCAAGTGCGACTCGCAGGGCTTTGCCGAGTACTATCGCCAGCGCAGTCAACGCTTGGCCGAACAGTTGCAGGGTTTTGTCGGTATCAGCCTGCGGGTGGAACCGCGCAGTGAAGGTGGTCGTCTGATGATCGAAGTCCGCGACAGTGGCGCAGGCTTCGATGTGGCCAAAGTGCTAGCCCGCTCACCGCTCGAGCAGGGCTTGAGTGGCCGTGGTCTGAGCCTGGTGACCCGCCTGGGGCACCGCGCCCGGTGGCTGGAAGGCGGGCGATTGGCGCGGGTGGAGTTCGATTGGTGAGCCCGGGAGTCCCCGGGCTTGGATGCGACAAGGCTTGATCAGGGAGTGAGCAAGTGGTGGACATGCATATCGATCACAAGGTGCTGCGTGACCTGCGTGAGGTCATGGAGGGCGGCTACCTGCAGTTGCTGGAAACCTTCCTGGAAGACTCCGAGCGGCGCCTGAGCCAGTTGCACAAGGCCAGGGATGCCGCCGAGCTGGGCTTGGCGGCGCACAGCTTCAAGGGCAGCAGCAGCAACATGGGGGCTGTCGAGTTGGCGCGGCTTTGCCAGCAGCTGGAGGAGCGCGCACGGCAGGTTCCGTTGTATGGCATAGAAGACCTGATCAACCGTATCGACCAGGAGTATCAGGCCGTCGAGCTGTTCTATCGCAGTGAAAGCCAGCGCATTTCGACTGACTGAGGGTGTCCTGGCGCGAGTTTTGCGTGTCTTTGCCCATTCGATTTTTTTGAGTTTTGGCGCGGAGACCTTTTCTATGCCTGTCGCACCCAATCCATTGTTGCAAACTGGCCTTGCGAGCAGCGTCTCGCGCCCGGCCGCCAGTGTGGCGGACAAATCGCCGAAGGCGGCGGATGGCCGTGGTGCCGGCTTCGATCAGGTGATGTCCAGGCAGGGGCGCGACAGCGTGCCGGCCCGTGACGACAAGGCCAGCCAAGGCCCTGGGCAAGCAACCGCCAGCAATAAGCCGGAGGCGGCGGCCGGCGGCAAGAAGGAGGCTGCCGCCTCGAAAGACCTTGCCGATGACGGCAATAACTTGCCAGTGGCCCTGCCTGATGGCAGCGCGACAGCCGATATCACTGATACCGCTGATACGACGATCATCGATGCCAGCCTGGTCGCAGGCCAGGTCACCGATGCCCAGCCGGGAGCCCAATTGATCCAGGCCCAGGCCGAGGTGGTCGCGCCAGTGTTGCAGGCAGCCCAGCAACCAACGCTGCAGCCCGCGCCGCCCGTGGCAGAGGCAAAGGTATCGGCGCCGGTGGCCGAGTTCGACCCTGAAGCCGACCCGCTCGCCGACATGCCGACCTTGCGTCTGGCCCTTGAACAGAGCGCCAAGGCCCAGGGGACGACGTCGGCCCATGCCAGCACTGCACGCGCCGACACGAGTCAGCAACCTGCCGAGCCTGACCCGATTGCCGTCAATACCTTGGCGAATGTGGTCGGGAAGTTGGAGGCCGAGCCAGGGCATGCCGAGCAAGGCGACAAGGCATTCGCCGGGCTGCTTGATAGCGGCCTCAAGGACCTCAAGGGCGCCAGCAGCGACACGCGCGTGGATGACTTTGCCGATCGCCTGGCCAACCTCACCCAGGCCGCTACCCCCAAGACCGCCAATGCCGTGCCGGTAACCCCCAGCCCGCTGCAACAGCCGTTGGCGATGAACCAGGGCGCCTGGACCGAGGGCCTGGTGAACCGCGTCATGTACCTGTCCAGCCAGAACCTCAAGTCGGCGGATATCCAGCTTGAGCCCGCCGAACTTGGCCGCCTCGACATCCGGGTCAATGTGGCGGCGGACCAGCCTACGCAGATCCACTTCGTCAGTGGCCATGCCGGCGTGCGCGAGGCCCTCGACAGCCAGGTCCACCGCCTGCGTGAACTGTTCACCCAGCAGGGCCTGGCCCAGCCTGACGTGAGTGTCGCCGACCAGTCCCGTGGCCAGCAGCAACAGCAGGCCCAGCAGGACGCTTCGAACCTGTCCGGCGTGGCGGCCCGCCGTGCCGCTGCCGCGGGCGAGGGTGGTGAACTGGCTGATGCCGGCCAGCCGGTGGAGCAGCAGGTAGTGGTGGGCGACAGCGCGGTCGACTACTACGCCTGATGCTTTGCACGCCCCCTGTAGGAGCGGCCTTGTGTCGCGAACGGGCCGCAAAGCGGCCCCGGGATCTCAGTAGTGATGCATGAGTGCCGGAGGCCGCGCTGCGGCCCGTTCGCGACACAAGGCCGCTCCTACAGAGGGCGTGCGGCATGCTCCTGACAAATCTGGCATAACACTTGCTCAAGCCACGTCATCCTTCTTTGAAACCTCGATGGACGACGGATTATTGGCATGGCGAAGAGCGACGCAGTGAAAGACCCCGCCACTAAAGGCAAACTCAAGCTGATCCTGCTGCTGGTGCTGGCCCTGCTGCTGGCAGTCGGCTTGTCGGTGGGCGCCACCTGGTTCTTCATGAACAAGGGCGAATCCGCTCCGGCGCCGGACCCAGCCCTGGCCAACGTCAAGCCGGCGGCGATCTACGAGCCGCTGGCGCCGGCCTTCGTGGTCAACTTCAACCAGAACGGCCGCCAGCGCTACATGCAGGTGAGCATCACCATGCAGGGCCGCAGCCAGGCCGACCTGGACGCGCTCAAGGTGCACATGCCGGTGATCCGCAACAACCTGGTCATGATGTTCTCCGGGCAGGGTTTCGACACCCTTGCCAGCAGCCCGGTAGGGCAGGAGATGCTGCGCCAGAAAGCCACCGCGGTGGTTCAGGAAGTGGCGCAGAAAGAAGTCGGCAGGCCGGTCGTCGACCAGCTGTTGTTCACCAATTTCGTATTGCAGTAGGAGCACATAGATGGCCGTGCAGGACCTGCTGTCCCAGGATGAGATCGACGCCCTGCTGCATGGGGTGGACGATGGTCTGGTACAAACCGAAAGTGCCGGCGAGCCCGGCAGCATCAAGAGCTACGACCTGACCAGTCAGGACCGTATCGTCCGGGGGCGCATGCCGACCCTGGAAATGATCAACGAACGTTTCGCCCGCTATACCCGCATCAGCATGTTCAACCTGCTGCGTCGCTCCGCCGACGTGGCGGTGGGTGGCGTGCAGGTCATGAAGTTCGGCGAGTACGTGCATTCGCTGTACGTGCCCACCAGCCTCAACCTGGTCAAGATCAAGCCGTTGCGCGGTACCGCGCTGTTCATCCTCGACGCCAAGCTGGTGTTCAAGCTGGTGGACAACTTCTTCGGCGGCGACGGCCGCCACGCCAAGATCGAGGGCCGTGAGTTCACCCCCACCGAGCTGCGCGTGGTGCGCATGGTGCTGGACCAGTGCTTCATCGACCTCAAGGAAGCCTGGCAGGCGATCATGCCGGTCAACTTCGAGTACATCAACTCCGAGGTCAACCCGGCCATGGCCAACATCGTCGGCCCCAGCGAGGCGGTGGTGGTATCGACCTTCCACATCGAACTGGATGGCGGCGGCGGCGACCTGCACGTGACCATGCCGTACTCGATGATCGAGCCGGTGCGCGAGATGCTCGACGCCGGTTTCCAGTCCGACCTGGACGACCAGGACGAACGCTGGGTCAAGGCCCTGCGCGAGGACGTACTGGACGTGGCCGTGCCGGTGTCGGCCACCGTTGCCCGGCGCCAGCTCAAGCTGCGCGACATCCTGCACATGCAGCCTGGCGATGTGATTCCGGTGGAGCTGCCGGAGCATCTGGTGTTGCGCGCCAATGGCGTGCCAGCGTTCAAGGCGCGGTTGGGTTCGCACAAGGGCACCCTGTCGCTGCAGATCATCGACCCGATCGAGCGCCGCTGACGGCGGGCCGGTCGCTTTAAACGTATTGAAAGGTTGTCGAGGAAATCATGGCTAACGAAAACGAGATCAACTCCCCAGAGGAACAGGCGCTGGCCGATGAGTGGGCTGCAGCGCTCGAGGAAACCGGCGATGCCGGCCAGGCGGACATCGATGCACTGCTCGGTGGCGACACCGGTGCCAGCAACCGCCTGCCGATGGAAGAGTTCGCCAGCTCCCCCAAGCCTAACGAGCAAGTCAGCCTCGAAGGCCCGAATCTGGACGTGATCCTGGACATCCCGGTGAGCATCTCCATGGAAGTGGGCAGCACCGAGATCAACATCCGCAACCTGCTGCAGCTCAACCAGGGTTCGGTGATCGAGCTCGACCGCCTGGCGGGCGAGCCGCTGGACGTGCTGGTCAACGGCACCCTGATCGCCCACGGCGAGGTGGTGGTGGTCAACGAGAAGTTCGGCATCCGCCTGACCGACGTGATCAGCCCCAGCGAACGTATCAAGAAGCTGCGCTGAGTGAACGGCATGGTGCGGGCCGTTTCGGCCCTGGCGGCGCTGCTGGCCAGTGAAGCGGTGATCGCCGCCGGCGAAACGGCTGCGCCGCCCACTGCGGTACCGGGCGGCCTGGGGGCGCAATTGGCGCAGATGGTCTTCGGCCTGCTGCTGGTGGTGGGCCTGATCTTCTTCCTGGCCTGGCTGCTGCGGCGCATGCAAGGCAGCGCGCAGCGCGGTGCCCAGGTGATCGAGATCGTCGGCAGCCGCGCCATCGGCCCGCGCGACCGGTTGCTGCTGGTGCAGGTCGGCAAGGAGCAGATTCTCATCGGTCATACGCCGGGCAGCATCGAAGCCCTGCATGTCATGGCCGAGCCTGTCGAGGTGCCCACAGCGGCACGCCAGGCCACGCCGGAGTTCGCCCAGCGGCTGCTCGAGCTGATGGGCAAGGATCAGAAGGACAAGAAGTGATGATGGGCGCCCTGCGCATGCTGTTCACCCTGGCGCTGCTGCTGGCTGCGCCATTGGCCCTGGCCGCCGACCCTTTGTCGATACCGGCCATCACCCTGTCCAGCGGGGCGGACGGGCAGCAGGAGTACTCGGTCAGCCTGCAGATCCTGCTGATCATGACGGCGCTGAGCTTCATCCCGGCGTTCGTCATCCTGATGACCAGCTTCACCCGCATCATCATCGTCTTCTCCATCCTGCGTCAGGCGCTGGGCTTGCAGCAGACCCCGTCCAACCAGGTGCTCACCGGCATGGCGCTGTTCCTGACCATGTTCATCATGGCGCCGGTGTTCGACCGGGTGAACAAGGACGCCCTGCAGCCGTACCTGGCCGAGCAGATGACCGCCCAGCAGGCGATCGACAAGGCCCAGGGGCCGCTTAAGGACTTCATGCTGGCGCAAACCCGGCAAAGCGACCTCGACCTGTTCATGCGCCTGTCCAAGCGCACCGATATCGCCGGCCCCGACCAGGTGCCGCTGACCATCCTGGTCCCGGCCTTCGTCACCTCGGAGCTCAAGACCGCGTTCCAGATCGGCTTCATGATCTTCATCCCGTTCCTGATCATCGACATGGTGGTCGCCAGTGTGCTGATGGCCATGGGTATGATGATGCTGTCGCCACTGATCATTTCGCTGCCGTTCAAGATCATGCTGTTTGTGCTGGTCGATGGTTGGGCGCTGATCATGGGTACCCTGGCCGGCAGTTTCGGCGGTGTCTGACACCCACAAGGAGAGCCTGACATGACGCCAGAAGTCGCAGTCGACCTGTTCCGTGACGCGTTGTGGCTGACCACGCTGATGGTGGCGGTGCTGGTGGTGCCGAGCCTGCTGGTCGGCCTGGTGGTGGCGATGTTCCAGGCCGCCACCCAGATCAACGAACAGACCCTGAGCTTCCTGCCACGCCTGCTGGTGATGCTGATCACGCTGATCGTCGCCGGGCCCTGGCTGGTGCAGAAGTTCATGGAATACATCACCGGGCTGTACACCAACATCCCGCACCTGATCGGTTGACGCCGCCATGCTGGAGTTGACCAACGCGCAGATCGGCACCTGGGTCGCCACCTTCATCCTGCCGCTGTTCAGGGTGACGGCGGTGCTGATGACCATGCCGATCTTCGGCACCAAGATGCTGCCGGCCCGGGTTCGCCTTTACGCGGCCGTGGCAATCACCGTGGTGATAGTGCCGGGCCTGCCGCCCATCCCCGAATTCGAACCGCTGAGCCTGCGCGGCCTGCTGCTGTGCGCCGAGCAGGTCATCGTCGGGGCGTTGTTCGGTTTCTCCTTGCAGCTGTTGTTCCAGGCCTTCGTGATTGCCGGGCAGATCGTCGCGGTGCAGATGGGTATGGCCTTCGCGTCGATGGTCGACCCGGCCAACGGCGTCAACGTCACGGTGATCAGCCAGTTCCTGACCATGCTGGTGAGCGTGCTGTTCCTGTTGATGAACGGGCATCTGGTGGTGTTCGAGGTACTGACCGAGAGTTTCACCACGCTGCCGGTGGGCAGCGCCCTGGTGGTCAATCACTTCTGGGAGATGGCCGGGCGCCTGAGCTGGGTGATGGGCGCCGCATTGCTGCTGATCCTGCCGGCGATCGCCGCGTTGCTGGTGGTCAACATCGCCTTCGGCGTGATGACCCGTGCCGCGCCCCAGTTGAACATCTTTTCCATCGGTTTCCCGCTCACCCTGGTGCTGGGCATGGGGATCTTCTGGGTCGGCCTGGCCGACATTCTTTCTCACTACCAGGCACTGGCCAGCGAAGCGCTGCAGTGGCTGCGTGAACTGGCACGGGCGCGCTGAGCATGGCCGAAAGCGAGAGCGGGCAGGACAAGACAGAGGAACCCACCGAAAAGCGCAAAAAAGACGCGCGGGAAAAAGGTGAGATCGCCCGTTCCAAGGAGCTGAACACGGTTGCCGTGACCCTGGCGGGAGCGGGCGGCATTCTGGCCTTCGGCGGCAGCCTGGCAGAAAGCCTGATGGACCTGATGCGCATGAACTTCACCCTGACCCGCGAAGTGATCGTGGATGAGCGCAGCATGGGGGCGTTCCTGCTGGCATCGGGCAAGATGGCCATCTGGTCGGTGCAGCCGATCCTGATCCTGCTGTTCGTCATATCCTTCGTCGCGCCCATAGCCCTGGGCGGTTTCCTGTTCTCCGGCAGCCTGATGCAACCCAAATTCAGCCGCTTGAACCCGCTGTCGGGGATCAAGCGCATGTTCTCGATGAATTCGCTGACCGAGCTGCTCAAGGCCCTTGCCAAGTTCATCATGATCCTGATGGTGGCGCTGGTGGTGCTGGTCAGTGACCGTGAGGCGCTGCTGGCCATCGGCAAGATGCCGATGGAGCTGGCGATCATCCAGGCGCTCCAGGTGGTCGGTTGGAGTGCCTTGTGGATGGCTGCGGGGTTGCTGCTGATCGCTGGGCTCGACGTGCCGTACCAGCTCTGGCAGTCGCACAAGAAGCTGAAGATGACCAAGCAGGAAGTGACCGACGAGTACAAGAACTCCGAGGGCAAGCCCGAGGTCAAGCAGCGCATACGCCAGCTGCAGCGCGAGATGTCGCAGCGGCGCATGATGGCGGCGGTGCCCGATGCCGACGTGATCATCACCAACCCGACCCACTACGCCGTGGCCTTGCAGTACGACCCGGAAAAAGGCAGTTCGGCGCCGCTGCTGCTGGCCAAGGGCACAGACTTCATGGCCTTGAAGATTCGCGAGATCGGCGTCGAGCACAAGGTGCAGATCCTCGAGTCGCCGGCCCTGGCGCGGGCAATCTACTACTCCACGGAAATCGAGCAGGAAATCCCCGCCGGCTTGTACATGGCGGTGGCGCAGGTACTGGCGTACGTGTTCCAGATCCGCCAGTACCGCGCCGGCAGGGGCAAGCCGCCGGAGCCATTGAAGAAGGATCTGCCCATCCCCGACGACCTGCGGCGCGACAGCTGACCCGGGCGTTCGCGGTTCAGAGTTCGCTGACGAAGGTCCCGGTGCCGTCGAGGATGTTGCGCAGGGTCAGCGCCACTTCGTCCAGGTCGGTGCCGGCGGAAGTCAGGATGATTTCCAGCGCCTCATCGCCCTTCAGCGCGTCACGGTCGCCTGCGGCCACCTCGATCAGCAGCCGCGACTCACTCAAGGTCACCTTCAGCCCATCCAGGGTCGACGGCTCGTCATCCAGGGTCAGGTCGACCGTGTCCTCGTCCGGGTAACGGGTCAGCAGGAACATCTGGCCCTTGTCGCTGTGGCAGCACAGGGTCGCCATGTTGTCTTCCTCGTCGTCACAAGGGGTGGCGAAGAGCAGGGCGGTTTTCAATTGCATGGGCGGCTCGGGTCGGTAGTCAAAGGCGCAAGCTTCAGCTTCAAGGTTCGGCAGGTCAAGCGCGGCGGCGCAAATCTCGGATTTTGCCGATTGCGGCGCGAAGCTTGCAGGCCGAGGCTTGCTGCCGGTCATTGACCGAATATGTCGCAGCGCTGCAAGCCGGAGTGACCGTTCAGTCGTTAAGCTCCCCAGTCGATGGGTTCCCGTAAAGGCACAGCCACCGGGCAGTCGCTTTTGCAGGTACCCAACGCTTCCGTCTTGCCACGGGTTGGCTATGGTTGATCCGTACAAGGCGCACGCACGCGACGCTTCACCTATAAAAGCCCAAGCGGAGTACCACAGATGGCGTTCTTCACCGCAGCCAGCAAAGCCGACTTCCAGCATCAACTGCAAGCGGCCCTGGCGCAGCACATCAGCGAACAGTCCCTGCCACAAGTTGCACTGTTCGCCGACCAGTTCTTCGGCATCATCTCTCTGGACGAACTCACTCAGCGGCGGCTTTCCGACCTCGCCGGCTGCACGCTTTCCGCCTGGCGCATCATCGAGCGCTTCGACCCCGAAAACCCGCAGGTGCGGGTCTACAACCCTGATTACGAACGCCACGGTTGGCAATCCACCCACACCGTGGTCGAGGTGCTGCACCACGACCTGCCGTTCCTGGTCGACTCGGTGCGTACCGAACTCAACCGCCGCGGCTACAGCATCCACACCCTGCAGACCACCGTGCTCAGCGCACGCCGAGGCAGCAAGGGCGAACTGCTCGAGCTGCTGCCCAAGGGCACCCAGGGCGAGGGCGTCAGCCACGAATCGCTGATGTACCTGGAGATCGACCGCTGCTCCAACAGCGCCGAGCTCACGACCTTGGCCAAGGAGCTGGAGCAGGTGCTGGCCGAAGTGCGTGGCGTGGTCGCCGACTTCGAGCCGATGAAGGCCAAGATCCATGAACTGCTGGCACTGGTCGAACAGAACGCCTTTGGCCCGGAGCAGAACGACAAGGCAGAGGTGAAGAGCTTCCTGTCGTGGCTGCTGGACAACCATTTCACCTTCCTCGGCTATGAAGAGTTCACCGTCCAGGCCGATGCCGACGGTGGCCACCTGGTCTACGACGACGCCTCCTTCCTCGGTCTGACCCGCCTGCTGCGTGCCGGCCTGGGTGCCGATGACCTGCGCATCGAGGACTACGCCGTCGCCTACCTGCGCGAGCCGCGCCTGCTGTCGTTCGCCAAGGCCTCGCAACCGAGCCGCGTGCACCGCCCGGCCTACCCGGACTATGTGTCGATCCGCCAGATCGACGCAGACGGCAATGTGCTCAAGGAATGCCGCTTCATGGGCCTGTACACCTCGTCGGTGTACGGCGAGAGCGTGCATACCATCCCTTACATTCGCGGCAAGGTGGCCGAAGTCGAGCGCCGCTCGCACTTCGACCCCAAGGCCCACCTGGGCAAGGAGCTGGCGCAGGTCCTCGAGGTGCTGCCGCGCGACGACCTGTTCCAGACCCCGGTCGACGAGCTGTTCAGCACCGCCATGTCGATCGTGCAGATCCAGGAGCGCAACAAGATCCGCGTGTTCCTGCGCAAGGACCCGTACGGCCGCTTCTGCTACTGTCTGGCCTACGTGCCTCGCGAGATCTACTCCACCGAAGTGCGGCAGAAGATCCAGCAGGTGCTGATGGAGCGCCTGAAGGCCACCGACTGCGAATTCTGGACCTTCTTCTCCGAATCGGTGCTGGCCCGCGTGCAGTTGATCCTGCGCGTCGACCCGAAGAACCGCATCGATATCGACCTGCAGCAGCTGGAAAACGAAGTGATCCAGGCTTGCCGCTCGTGGCATGACGATTACTCGGCGCTGGTGGTGGAAAACTTCGGCGAAGCCCAGGGCACCAACATCCTCGATGACTTCCCGAAAGGCTTCCCGGCCGGCTACCGCGAGCGCTTCGCCGCCCATTCGGCGGTGGTCGACATGCAGCACGTGTTGAGCCTGTCGGAACACAAACCGCTGGCCATGAGCTTCTACCAGCCGCTCACGCAACTCGGTGAGCGCACGCTGCACTGCAAGCTGTACCACGCCGATACGCCGCTGGCGCTGTCGGACGTGCTGCCGATCCTGGAAAACCTCGGCCTGCGCGTGCTCGGCGAGTTCCCTTACCGCCTGCGCCATGCCAATGGCCGTGAGTTCTGGATCCACGACTTCGCCTTCACCTACAGCGAAGGCCTGAACCTGGATATCCAGCAGCTCAACGACACCTTCCAGGACGCCTTCGTCCACATCGTCAAGGGCGACGCCGAGAACGACGCCTTCAACCGCCTGGTGCTGACCGCCGGCCTGCCGTGGCGCGACGTGGCGCTGCTGCGCGCCTATGCCCGGTACCTGAAGCAGATCCGCCTGGGCTTCGACCTGGGTTACATCGCCAGCACCCTGAACAACCACACCGACATCGCCCGCGAGCTGACCCGGTTGTTCAAGACCCGTTTCTACCTGGCGCGCAAGCTCACCCAGGAAGACCTCGACGACAAGCAGCTGCGCCTGGAACAGGCGATCCTCACCGCCCTGGACGACGTGCAGGTGCTCAACGAGGACCGCATCCTGCGGCGCTACCTGGACCTGATCAAGGCCACCCTGCGCACCAACTTCTACCAGCCGGACGCCAACGGCCAGAACAAGTCGTACTTCAGCTTCAAGTTCAACCCCAAGCTGATCCCCGAACTGCCCAAGCCGGTGCCGAAATTCGAGATCTTCGTCTATTCGCCGCGGGTCGAGGGCGTGCACCTGCGCTTCGGCAACGTTGCCCGTGGCGGCCTGCGCTGGTCGGACCGCGAAGAAGACTTCCGCACCGAAGTGCTGGGCCTGGTCAAGGCCCAGCAGGTGAAGAACTCGGTGATCGTGCCGGTGGGCGCCAAGGGCGGCTTCCTGCCGCGCCGCCTGCCGCTGGGCGGCAGCCGTGACGAGATCGCCGCCGAGGGCGTGGCGTGCTACCGCATCTTCATCTCCGGCCTGCTCGACATCACCGACAACCTCAAGGACGGTGGCGTGGTGCCGCCTGCGAACGTGGTGCGTCACGATGACGACGACCCGTACCTGGTGGTCGCCGCGGACAAAGGCACCGCGACCTTCTCCGATATCGCCAATGGCATCGCCATCGACTACGGCTTCTGGCTGGGCGATGCGTTCGCCTCGGGCGGCTCGGCCGGTTATGACCACAAGAAGATGGGCATCACCGCCCGTGGCGCCTGGGTGGGCGTGCAGCGCCACTTCCGCGAGCGCGGCATCAACGTGCAGGAAGACCCGATCACCGTGGTGGGTGTCGGCGACATGGCCGGTGACGTGTTCGGCAACGGCCTGCTGATGTCGGAAAAACTGCAGTTGGTGGCGGCTTTCAACCACTTGCACATCTTCATCGATCCGAACCCGGACCCGGCCACCAGCTTCGTCGAGCGCAAGCGCCTGTTCGACCTGCCGCGCTCGGCCTGGAGCGACTACGACACCAGCATCATGTCCGAAGGCGGCGGGATCTTCCCGCGCAGCGCCAAGAGCATCGCCATCAGCCCGCAGATGAAGGAACGCTTCGCCATCGAAGCCGACCGCCTGACCCCTACCGAGCTGTTGCACGCCCTGCTGCAGGCACCGGTCGACCTGCTGTGGAACGGCGGTATCGGCACCTACGTCAAGGCCAGCAGCGAAAGCCACGCCGATGTCGGCGACAAGGCCAACGATGCCCTGCGCGTCAACGGCAACGAACTGCGCTGCAAGGTGGTGGGCGAGGGCGGCAACCTGGGCATGACCCAGCTGGGCCGCGTCGAGTTCGGCCTCAATGGCGGCGCCACCAACACCGACTTCATCGACAACGCCGGTGGTGTGGACTGCTCCGACCACGAGGTCAACATCAAGATCCTGCTCAACGAAGTGGTGCAGGCCGGCGACATGACCGAGAAGCAGCGTAACCAGCTGCTGGGCAGCATGACCGACGAAGTGGCCGGGCTGGTGCTGGGCAACAACTACAAGCAGACGCAAGCGCTGTCGCTGGCCGCGCGCCGCGCCCGCGAGCGGATTGCCGAGTACAAGCGCCTGATGGCCGACCTCGAGGCCCGTGGCAAGCTGGACCGCGCCATCGAGTTCCTGCCGAGCGAAGAGCAGCTGGCCGAGCGCCTGGCCGCAGGCCAGGGCCTGACCCGCGCCGAGCTGTCGGTGCTGATCTCGTACAGCAAGATCGACCTCAAGGAGCAACTGCTCAAGTCGCTGGTGCCGGACGACGACTACCTCACCCGCGACATGGAGACTGCCTTCCCGCCGTCGCTGGTGACCAAGTACGCCGACTCCATGCGCGGCCACCGCCTGAAACGCGAGATCGTCAGCACCCAGATCGCCAACGACCTGGTCAACAACATGGGCATCACCTTCGTGCAGCGCCTGAAGGAGTCCACCGGCATGAGCCCGGCCAACGTGGCCGGCGCCTATGTGATCGTGCGCGACATCTTCCACCTGCCGCACTGGTTCCGTCAGATCGAGGCCCTCGACTACCAGGTGCCGGCCGAGATCCAGCTGACCCTGATGGACGAGCTGATGCGCCTGGGCCGCCGCGCCACCCGCTGGTTCCTGCGCAGCCGCCGCAACGAGCAGGACGCTGGCCGTGACGTCGCCCACTTCGGGCCGAAGATCGCCCAGCTTGGGCTCAAGCTCGACGAACTGCTCGAAGGCCCGACCCGAGAGCGTTGGATGGTCCGCTACCAGGGCTTCGTCGAAGCCGGTGTGCCGGAGCTGCTGGCGCGTATGGTTGCTGGTACCACGCACCTGTACACCCTGCTGCCGATCATCGAAGCGTCCGACGTGACCGGGCATGATCCAGCACAGGTGGCCAAGGCGTTCTTCGCCGTGGGCAGCTCGCTTGACCTGACCTGGTACCTGCAGGAAATCAGCAACCTGCCGGTGGAAAACAACTGGCAGGCGCTGGCCCGCGAAGCGTTCCGTGACGATATCGACCTGCAGCAGCGGGCGATCACCATCTCGGTATTGCAGATGGCCGATGCGCCGGAAGACATGGACGCCCGCGTGGCCCTGTGGTGCGAGCAGCACCGGGTGATGGTGGAGCGCTGGCGCGCCATGCTCGACGACCTGCGCAACGCCACCGGTACCGACTATGCGATGTACGCGGTGGCCAACCGTGAGCTGGTCGACCTGGCGATGAGCGGGCAGGCGGCGGTGATTCCGTCCTGAGCCTTGCGTTGAGGTAAAAGAAAGCCCCGGCAGTGATGCCGGGGCTTTTCATTTGTCTGGGGGAGGCGTGGGAGCGGGCTTGCCCCGCGATAGCGTCGGGCCAGGCCATGGTTAATCGCGGGGCAAGCCCGCTCCCACGCTATTCCCACAGGTTCGCAGCGGCTTACTTGAATCTGCGCTCCACCCCTTTCTCCACCAGGATCTTTGCCGAAATCTCTTCCACCGAAAAATGCGTGGAATTGATGTTGGGAATGTTCTCCCGGCGGAACAGGCTTTCCACCTCGCGCACCTCGAACTCGCACTGGGCGAAGCTCGAATAGCGGCTGTTGGGCTTGCGTTCGTGGCGGATGGCGGTCAGGCGGTCGGGGTCGATGGTCAGGCCGAACAGCTTGTTGTGGTGCTTCTTCAGCACCGCCGGCAGCTGCAGGCGCTCCATGTCGTCCTCGGTCAACGGGTAGTTGGCGGCGCGGATACCGAACTGCATGGCCATGTACAGGCAGGTCGGGGTCTTGCCGCAGCGTGACACGCCGACCAGGATCAGGTCGGCCTTGTCGTAGTAATGGGTCCGCGCGCCGTCGTCGTTGTCGAGGGCGAAGTTGACCGCCTCGATACGCTCCATGTAGTTGGAATTGCCGCCGATCGAGTGGGATTTGCCCACGGAGTAGGACGAGTGGGCGGTCAATTCCTGCTCGAGCGGGGATAAGAACGTCGAAAAGATGTCGATCATGAAGCCATTGGACGTGGCCATGACTTCGCGGATGTCCTGGTTGACGATGGTGTCGAAGATGATCGGGCGAACCCCGTCACGTTCGGCTGCCGCGTTGATTTGCTGAACCATGGCCCGGGCCTTGTCCAGCGTATCGATGTAAGGGCGCGTGAATTTACTGAATGGAATGCTCTCGAACTGTGCGAGCAGGCTCTGTCCCAGCGTTTCCGCAGTGATGCCGGTACCGTCGGAGATGAAAAACGCAGTTCGTTTCATTTGCGATGGGGGCCTCAGTCTGTAGGAATTTACGGATCTATGGTAGGTTTTGTTCGCCGAAGGCGGTTGCTCGGCATTCTCACTTATTTTCCAGGTCCAGGCCACAAGCGTCCCGGCCCAGTCGCAGAGCAGACAGGCGGGCGCCCTTGAGCTTTTCCAATACAGTTAGTGGAGAGATCACCTTGGTAGAGTACGTAGTTTCCCTCGATAAGCTCGGCGTCCATGATGTGGAGCATGTGGGGGGCAAGAACGCATCCCTGGGCGAGATGATCAGCAATCTTGCCGGTGCCGGCGTTTCGGTGCCGGGCGGCTTTGCCACTACGGCTCAGGCGTACCGCGACTTTCTCGATCAGAGTGGGCTGAACGACCGTATCCACGCCGCGCTCGACGCGCTGGACGTCGATGACATCAATGCCCTGACCAAGACCGGCGCACAAATCCGCCAGTGGGTCATGGAGGCCGAATTCCCGGCACGCCTGGATGCGGAAATCCGTACGGCCTTCGCCGAAATGGCCGCCGGCAACGACAACATGGCGGTCGCCGTGCGTTCCTCGGCCACTGCCGAAGACCTGCCGGACGCCTCGTTCGCCGGCCAGCAGGAAACCTTCCTTAATATCCGTGGCGTCGACAACGTGATCCGCGCGGCCAAGGAAGTCTTCGCCTCGCTGTTCAACGACCGTGCCATCGCCTACCGCGTGCACCAGGGCTTCGACCACAAGCTGGTCGCCCTGTCCGCCGGCGTGCAGCGCATGGTCCGCTCCGAAACCGGCACTGCCGGCGTGATGTTCACCCTCGACACCGAGTCGGGCTTCCGTGACGTGGTGTTCATCACCGGCGCCTACGGCCTGGGTGAAACCGTCGTGCAGGGTGCGGTCAACCCGGACGAATTCTACGTGCACAAGAACACCTTGCAGGCCGGTCGCCCGGCGATCCTGCGCCGCAACCTGGGCAGCAAGGCGATCAAGATGGTCTACGGCGACGAAGCCAAGGCCGGCCGTTCGGTCAAGACCGTCGAAGTCGACCGCGCCGAACGCGCACGCTTCTGCCTGAGCGACGCCGAAGTGGCCGAACTGGCCAAGCAGGCGATGATCATCGAGCAGCACTACCAGCGCCCTATGGACATCGAGTGGGCCAAGGACGGTGACGACGGCAAGCTGTACATCGTTCAGGCCCGCCCTGAGACCGTGAAGAGCCGTGCCAGTGCCAATGTCATGGAGCGCTACCTGCTCAAGGAAAAAGGCACCGTGCTGGTCGAAGGCCGTGCCATCGGCCAGCGCATCGGCGCCGGCAAGGTGCGGGTGATCAAGGATGTGTCGGAAATGGACAAGGTCCAGCCCGGCGACGTGTTGGTCTCGGACATGACCGACCCGGATTGGGAGCCAGTGATGAAGCGTGCCAGCGCCATCGTCACCAACCGCGGCGGGCGTACCTGCCACGCGGCGATCATTGCGCGTGAACTGGGTATCCCGGCGGTGGTCGGTTGCGGCAACGCCACCCAGGTGCTCAAAGATGGCCAGGGCGTGACCGTGTCCTGCGCCGAAGGCGACACCGGCTTCATCTTCGAAGGCGAGCTGGGCTTCGACGTCAAGCAGAACTCGGTGGACGCCATGCCGGAGCTGCCGTTCAAGATCATGATGAACGTGGGCAACCCGGACCGCGCGTTCGACTTCGCCCAGCTGCCCAACGAAGGTGTGGGCCTGGCGCGCCTGGAGTTCATCATCAACCGCATGATCGGCGTGCACCCCAAGGCGCTGCTGAACTACGCGGGCCTGCCGCCGGAGCTCAAAGAGAGCGTCGACAAGCGCATCGCCGGCTACAGCGACCCGGTCGGCTTCTATGTCGAGAAGCTGGTCGAGGGCATCAGCACCCTGGCCGCAGCCTTCTACCCGAAAAAGGTGATCGTGCGCCTGTCGGACTTCAAGTCCAACGAATACGCCAACCTGATCGGCGGCAAACTGTACGAGCCGGAAGAAGAAAACCCGATGCTGGGCTTCCGCGGCGCCTCGCGCTACATCAGCGAGTCGTTCCGTGACTGCTTCGAGCTCGAATGCCGCGCCCTCAAGCGCGTGCGCAACGAGATGGGCCTGACCAACGTCGAGATCATGGTGCCGTTCGTGCGCACCCTGGGCGAAGCCAGCCAGGTCGTCGACCTGCTCGCCGAAAACGGCCTGGCCCGTGGCGACAACGGCCTGCGCGTGATCATGATGTGCGAGCTGCCGTCCAACGCGATTCTGGCCGAAGAGTTCCTCGAGTACTTCGACGGTTTCTCGATCGGTTCCAACGACCTGACCCAGCTCACCCTGGGCCTGGACCGCGACTCGGGGATCATCGCCCACCTGTTCGACGAGCGTAACCCTGCGGTCAAGAAGCTGCTGGCCAACGCCATCGCCGCGTGCAACAAGGCTGGCAAGTACATCGGCATCTGCGGCCAAGGCCCATCGGACCACCCGGACCTGGCCAAGTGGCTGATGGAGCAGGGCATCGAGAGCGTGTCGCTGAACCCGGACTCGGTGCTCGAGACCTGGTTCTTCCTGGCCGAAGGCCAGGGCGCAGCCTGATG
>NZ_JBMOWQ010000059.1:0-19617 GCF_049310485.1 Pseudomonas sp. GZD-209 | reverse complement strand
TGCTGCCACACCGCAACCATCGGCGTGCCGGTGGCCAGGTAGTACTGATGCTCGCGGGTCAGGTTGCCGGCTTCATCAAAGAACCATTGCAGCTTGCTGGCAGCGTTCACTGCCTGGATCAGCTGGCCGTTGCCGTCGTAGGCGAAGGTTTCGCTCTGGCTCTGGTTGCCCAGGCGGGCCGTACGCTCACTCAATCGGCCCATGGGGTCGAAGGTCAAGTCGATACGGCGCTGGCCAACCTGAGTCGAGGCGAGGCGACCGCTGTGCGAGTCGTACTGGTAACGGGTGACCAGGCCATCGAAGCCGGTCTCCTGCAGCAGCCGGCCCACCGGGTCGTAGAGGAAGGTGGCCTTGCTCGCGTTCTCGTTTTCCAACCCAATCAAACGGCCAAGCTTGTCCCAGCGATAACGCAGGGTGTGTTCGTTGGCGTCGATGCGTTCGCTCAACAGGCCTGCGGCGCTGTAGGTCCAGGTGGTGCAGCGGTCGAGGGCATCGACATGCGCCAGCAGGCGGCCTTCGGCGTCATGGTTGAAGCGCTCTTCGGTCTGGTCGGGATGGGTGACCTTGGCCAGTTGCCCGGCCTGGTATTCGTAGGCGGTCTTGTTACCCGCCGCATCGGCGAACTCAGCCAACTGGCCAAAGGTGTTATACGTCCACTGGCTGGTCTTGCCCGAGCAGTCGGTGTACTCAAGCAACTGCCCGGCGTCGTTGTAGGCGAG
The DNA here is from genome assembly GCF_049310485.1 of Pseudomonas sp. GZD-209. NCBI lineage: Bacteria > Pseudomonadati > Pseudomonadota > Gammaproteobacteria > Pseudomonadales > Pseudomonadaceae > Pseudomonas > Pseudomonas sp. GZD-209. The sequence goes on along the minus strand of NZ_JBMOWQ010000059.1, from coordinate 18,898 downwards.
TGTCTTTTCGTTGCCCAGTGCATCCTTGATCGCCTTGACCAGCCCGGCCGGGGTGTAGGCGTACTCGGTCTTGTTGCCCAGCGGGTCGACGCTTTCGACCAGGTTGCCGCGCTCGTCATAGTCGCGTAGCCACAAGCCACCCTCGGCATCGCGCAGTTTGATCGGCTGGTCGTGATCGTCGTAGGCGTAGTGCACCGTGCTGTGGTCGGCGCGGATGTGCTGCAGCAGGTTGCTGCGCTCATCGTAGGCGTAGCGGTCCTGGCTGCCGTCGGGGTGGACATGGCGGATGACGTTCTTGCACTGGTCGCGGAACAGCCATTCCTCGCGGCCGTCCGGGTGGATCAGGCGGTAGGTGTAGCCCAGGGCGTCGTAGTAGTGCCAGGTCTGCTGGCCGTGGGCGTCGGTGACATAAGTCAGGCGGATGTTCGGGTCCCAGGCCAGGCGGGTCTCGAAGCTGCCGTCGTCGGCCCATTCGTGGATGGCCTTGGCGTGCGGGCCATTGCCGTCCCATTCGAGGTTGATGCCGCGCCCGGTGCGATCGGTGTAGCGGCTGATCAGGTGCTGGCGGTATTGATACTGCCAAGCAGCGCCGTGCTCGTCCTGGGCGGCGATCAGATCGCCGTGGGTGTCGTAGTGATAGCCGCACAACTGGCGCAGCGGCGCGCCGTCGACCACCTGCCACAGGCCCTGGAGATGCCCATGGTCGTCGAGCAGGGTGCCCAATTGCAGATGGAGTTTTTCGGGATTGTTGTCGGAGTAGGTGTTGATATCCGACAGCACCGGCCGGCCGTTGAACCGGTGCTCGTAGTGCAGCATTGCCCCGGCACCGCTGCGCAGCTGGATATGCGTCAGGTAGAAGCGATCACCCTCGCGGGCATAGGTTTCGCGGCGGTCCAGGCCACGTAGCAACACCAATTGCTGCTCGGCGGTGCGCACCAACGTCAGGTATTCAATGGCGTTGTGATGGTGTTTGCCAACCGTGGGCAGCGGGAACTCATGGCTGCGACCATCGGAATCATGCAGCACCAGGCCCTTTTCCACGACATCGAGGCAGGTAGTGAACTCGGTGATCCAACGGGCGCCAAGCGAACCTTGATCGAGGGCCGCCAGCCGGGAGTTGTACACCCGCGTCCAATTGACCGGGAACGGCCCAGGCAGACTGAAATCCGGGTGGGCCAGCGTCTCGTCACCGAGTACATGACCGATGCTGAACCCGGTGCAGGCACAGGGGCCGTTCTTCTCGGGCTTGGGCTGTTTGTTGGCGCGGCCCTGGCGGCGAGCAACTTCGGTCGGCCCTTCGCTACGGATCAGCCTGGCTTGCGCAGTGGCGTTGGGTTTGAGGTTGATCGCCACTCGGCGGCTTGGCGGATGGGCCTGCACAGTCTGCAGCAGGTGGGTCAACAGCCAGGCGATGCTGTGCGGCCGTTCGGCCTGGCCGAGGGCAGCAAGCTGCTTGGGCACAGCTTCGGCCAAGCTTTCCAGGGTGGCGATGAGTGGCTTGAACAAAGCCTCGAGCTCGCCGCTGAAATGCCCGGCGACACTGTTGTAGGCCTGTTTGAAGGTGCCTTCGGCGGCGTTGCCCAACGCCGCCAGGGCCAGCAACCAGGCATCCGCTTCCAGCGCCGAGTCGTACAGGGCCACCTCGGCCAGTTGCTGGCGCGCCGTGCGCCGACTGGCCTGGGCGTCCAGCCGGCCCCTGGCGAGGTCGTCGAGGGCGCGGGCCAACTGGCGAAGCAGCGCCTGGGCGAGGTCACTGGCGTGGGCGAGCATTTCTGGCAAGTGCTGCAGCGCCCCGCTGATGAAGTTATCCAGCTCGCCGCGGATGCTGGCGTGCAGGTGGCCTTCGAGGATTTCCAGCAGCACCGCGTCGAGGCGCGCGCCAGGGCGGCGGCGCAGGGTCTGGCGGGTCAGTTGCAGCACCGGGCGCAACACCCGGCGGGGGATGGCCATGCCCGGTGGAAAGGGCACCACGCCGATCAGGTTGATACCCAGGCTGGCCCACAGCAGCGGGTCGCTGCCAGGGTGTTCGACCAACTCGATGAGGTCAGCCAGCACATCCACGGCGGCCAGGGCGTTGGCAACAACAGGGGTGTTTTCACCGAGGTTGCGCAGGGTCTGCAAGTCGAGAAAGCCGCCGCTGATGCCATGCAGCCAGTCGTTGACAGCCGCAGCGGCGAGAGCGAGGTCCTCGCTGAGCAGGGTTTCGAGGGGGGCAATGGCGAGCTCGACGTCGTGCTCGGTGAGGGTGGTCATGGGGCTAGCCTTCCTGGCCATGGCTTGGGAAGGCGAAATGATGGTGAGCAGATACCGCTCTGTATGTCGGAACGCGTCGAGGCATCGACGGGAAAGGGATGAGCTAGCGGTACGGTAAATCTTGCGAAATGACCAGCTGATCAAACAGGGTGTTCATTACCCCACGAAACATTGGTTATCTGGCACCCGCTTCGCAGGTGATCGCGGCTAAAGCTGCTCCTACGGAGGGCGTGCCAGATCCATGAGTCATGTTGTGTTGGCTTTATCGGCGAATGGGCACAACCACAGGCAACACTGTGCTCAGCCCTGGGCGATTTCCACGTGTTCCCCCGACACCCGCACCGGCCACACCCGCAGCCGCTGCGCCGGATCCTCCAGGCAACGCCCGTCCTGCAGGCTGAAATGCTGCTTGTACAACGGCGCCGCCACCACCAGCTCACCCTGCAGGCTGCCCACCAGCCCGCGGCCGATGATATTGGCCCCCGAACGCGGGTCGCGGTTGTCGATGGCGTACAGCGCCTGCTCGTGCCCGGGCAGGTAGAACAGCGCCACCTGCTCGCCCTCATGCCATACCACCACGCCGGAATCGGCGACCAGATCGGCAGCCTGGCACACGGCCTGCCAGCTTGATTGGTTCACTACAGCAGCATTGGACAGGTTCATCAGACAGCCTCCTCATGGGTCGGGATCAGGTGCAACGCTGCAGCAGGCCGGCGCTGGCCGCGCTCGCGGACGAAGTGCACATCGGGGTCGGCGCGCCGGTCGTTGACGAAGGTGCGAAAGCGCTTGAGTTTTTCCGGGTCGTTCAGGGTGTTGGCCCACTCGCATTCATACTGCTCGACCACATGCTGCATCTGCGCCTCCAGCTCGGCGGCCAGGCCCAGGCTGTCGTCGAGGATCACCTGCTTGAGGTAGTCCAGCCCGCCGTCCAGGCTTTCGCGCCAGACCGAGGTGCGCTGCAGCTTGTCGGCGGTGCGGATGTAGAACATCAGCACCCGGTCGATCAGCCGCACCAGGGTTTCATCGTCCAGGTCGGTGGCGAACAGCTCGGCGTGGCGCGGGCGCATGCCGCCGTTGCCGCACACGTACAGGTTCCAGCCCTTGTCGGTGGCGATCACGCCGATGTCCTTGCTCTGCGCCTCGGCGCACTCGCGGGTGCAGCCAGACACCGCGAACTTGAGCTTGTGCGGCGAGCGCAGGCCCTTGTAGCGGTCCTCCAGGCGCAACGCCATTGCCACGCTGTCCTGCACGCCGTAGCGGCACCAGGTGCTGCCCACGCACGACTTCACCGTACGGGTCGACTTGCCGTAGGCGTGGCCGGTCTCGAACCCGGCCTCGATCAGCTCGCCCCAGATCAGCGGCAGCTCGTGCAGTTGGGCGCCGAACAGGTCGATGCGCTGGCCGCCGGTGATCTTGGTGTAGAGGTCGTACTTCTTGGCCACCTGGCCGATCACGATGAGCTTTTCCGGGGTGATCTCGCCACCGGGGATGCGCGGCACCACCGAATAGGTGCCGTTCTTCTGCATGTTGGCCATGAAGGTGTCGTTGGTGTCCTGCAGCGGCACCAGCGCCGGGTCCATGATCGGCTGGTTCCAGCACGAGGCGAGGATGTTGCCCACCGCCGGTTTGCAGATGTCACAGCCGACATGGCCCTTGCCGTGGCGTTCGAGCAGCTCGTGGAAGCTGCGGATGCCCTCGACCCGCACCAGCCCGTAAAGCTCCTGGCGGGTATAGGCAAAGTGCTCGCACAGGCTCTTGTCGACGGTCACGCCGCGGGCGGTCAGCTCGTGTTCGAAGACCTGCTTGAGCAACGCCGCGCAGCCGCCGCAACCGCTGGCGGCCTTGGTGCAGGCCTTGACCGAGGCCAGATCGCCACAGCCGCTGTCGATGGCCGCGCACACCGCGCCCTTGCTGACGTTGTGGCACGAGCAGATGGTCGCGCTGTCGGGCAGTGCATCGGCGCCCAGCGCCGGCGCGCCAGCACCTTGGGGCAGGATCAGCACGGCCGGGTCGGCCGGCAGCTTGATGCCGTTCTGGGCGTATTGCAGCAGGGTGTCGTAATAGCTGTTGTCGCCCACCAGCACCGCGCCGATTACGTGCTTGCCGCTGGCGTCCACCACCAGCCGGCGGTAGCTGGCGTTGGCCTCGTCGATGAAGCGGTAGCTGCGCGCGCCCGGCGTGGCGCCGTGGGCATCGCCGATGGAGCCGACATCAACGCCCAGCAGCTTGAGCTTGGTCGACATGTCGGCGCCGGTGAATTCGCTGGCCGCCGCCCCCATCAGCAGCGCCGCCAGGTTACGCGCCATGGCGTAGCCCGGGGCGACCAGGCCGAACACGCTGCCGTTCCACGAGGCGCACTCGCCGATGGCGAAAATCCGTGGGTCGCTGGTGCGGCAGTGATTGTCGATTACCACGCCACCCCGGGCGGCGATCTCCAGGCCACTGGCCCGGCCCAGGGCATCCTGGGGGCGGATACCGGCAGAGAACACGATCAGGTCGGTTTCCAGGTGTTCGCCGCCGTCGAAGTTCATGCGGTAGCGGTAGTCTTCGCCGGCACTCACCGACTGGGTGGCGCGGGACAAGTGCACGCCCACGCCCAGCGCTTCAATCTGCGCCTTGAGTGCCGCGCCACCATCGATGTCCAGTTGCACCGGCATCAGCCGGGGCGCGAACTCCACTACATGGGCCTCCAGCCCCAGCGACTTGAGTGCGTTGGCCGCTTCCAGCCCCAGCAGGCCACCGCCGACCACCACGCCACGGCGAGCGTCGCTGGCGGCGCTGCGGATCGCATCGAGGTCATCGAGGGTGCGGTAGACCAGGCGGGCGTTGCCGCTGCAGCCCTCGACCGGCGGCACGAACGGGTAGGAACCGGTGGCCAGCACCAGCTGGTCGTAGCCGTAACGGCCCTCGGCAGTGACCACCTCGCAGCGCTCACGGTCGATCTGAAGCACCGCCTCGCCCAGGTGCAGGTGCACGCCGTGGTCGCCGTAATAGCCCTGCTCGCACAGGGCCAGGGTCTCGGCGCAACTACCGGTGAAGTACTCCGACAGGTGTACCCGGTCGTAGGCACGCTGGCGCTCTTCACCGAATACATGCAGCTCGAAGCGCTCGAGTGCGCCCTGCCCGATCAGTTGTTCGACACAGTGGTGGCCGACCATGCCGTTGCCGACGATGACCAGTCGTGCCCGTTGTGCGCCGTTCGCTGTTGCCTTCATAGCCGTTCCTCGATCACGGAAAACAAAAAGGCGCCTGGAGCGTAAGCTCCAGGCGCCTTTGCCTGTACTCATCAATGTGAGGCCCCTGGGTTGATCGCCGTTGATCAGTGGGGCTGTTGTGAATCTGTCAAAGCAGGGACTGTGCCAATTACTTCGTGGGAGCGGGCTTGCCCCGCGATAGCCTTACCACAGCTGGCCCGCGTTGATGCTGATGTCGCCATCGCGGGGCAAGCCCGCTCCCACGCAGGTAGCCAGGCGAACCAGGGCGGTGCACGACTCCCCAGGCTGGTGCACTCAGTACACATCCCGCCGATAACGCTTGTCGCGCCCCAGCGCCTCGACATAGGCATCCGCCGCCGCCGCATCCATGCCGCCATGCTCGGCCACCAATTGGCGCAGCGCCGCATCCACATCCCTGGCCATGCGCTGGGCATCGCCGCAGATGTACACATACGCCCCCGCCTGCAACCACTGCCACAGCTCGGCGCCGTGCTCCAGCAGGCGCTGCTGCACATAGATCTTCTCGGCCTGATCGCGGGAAAACGCCGTGCTCAGGCGCAGGTGCCCACTGGCCTGCCAGGCCTCCAGTTGCTCGCGGTAATAGAAATCGCAAGCCGCCTGCTGCTCGCCGAAGAACAGCCAGTTACCCCCGCTGGCCGCGCGCACCTCACGCTCCTGGAGGAACGCGCGGAACGGCGCCACACCGGTACCGGGGCCGATCATGATGATCGGCAGGCGATCGTCCTCGGGCAGGCGGAAGTGCCTGGACGGCTGCGGGAAGATCGCCACTTCCAGTGCCTGGGCCCGGTCGGCAAGGAACGCCGAGCAGACCCCTTTGCGCTCGCCGTAGCGCACCGTGGCCATGGTCAGGTGCACCTGCCCAGGGTGCGCGGCGGGGCTGGAGCTGATCGAGTACAGGCGTGGCTGCAGCGGTTTGAGCAGCGTCAGCCAGGCATCCAGCGCCAACTGCTGGGGGTATTCACGCAGCACGTCGGCCAGCTGACGGCCCCACAGCCAGTCTCTCAATGCAGTTTTGTCCTGCAGCAGTTCGCGCAACGCCTCGGCCGACTGGCTGAACACTTCAAGCTGCTGCGGCGTAACCCGGGCGATTTCCAGGTGCCGCTCCAAGGCCACGGCCAGGGGCATCGGTGCGTGCCCCTTGAGCTCGACCTGGGCCTGGCCATCGAGCTGCATCAACGCCAACAGTTCGCTGACCAGCGCCGGGCAGTTGCGCGGCCACACGCCCAAGGCATCGCCGGGCTGATAGGTGAAGCCGCTGCCGCTCAGGTCGAACACCAGCTGGCGGGTTTCCTTGGTCGAGCCTGGGCCGTTGAGCAGGCGGTTTTCCAGCAGCGGCGCCAGCCAAGGCTGCTGCTTGCTGTAGTTGTTTACCGGCTCGGGCGCAAGGCAGGCTGGCGCGGCGCTGCCCAGCTCGGGCAGCAGAGCCGCCAGCCAGGCAGCGAAGGCCTGGTCATGCTCCGGCTCGCAATCGACCCGCGCCAGCAGGCGCCGCCCGCCCAGCTCAGCAAGGCGCTGGTCGAGCTTGCGGCCGAACCCGCAGAACTGGTCGTAACTCGAATCGCCCAGCGCCAGCACCGCAAAAGGCAGTGCCGCGCAATGCTCGCCCGCCTCGCCCTGCAGCGCCTGCCAGAACGCCGCGCCACTGTCTGGAGCCTCGCCATCGCCGAAGGTGCTGGCAATCAGCAACAGGCTGGCGGCGCCCTGCAACTGCGCAGGCGTCATCGCCTCCATGCAGCTCAATTGCACCGCCAGCCCGGCCTCGCGCAGGTGCTGGGCGCAGCGCTCGGCCAGGGCCTCGCCCGTGCCGGTCTGCGAGGCCCAGAGCACGTGGTGGCATGGCGCGGCATCGATCACCACGGGTGCTGGCGCCGGCTGGGCGAAAAGCCCGGCCAACAGGCCATCGACGAACAGCCGCCGGGCCGGCGCCAGGGGTGCGCTGGCCGGCAGGCTCGGCACGCCTTCGCTACGGGCCTGGCCCAGGCCCAGCAAAAAGCCCTGCAGGTAGTGGCGTTCGTCTTCGGCCAGCACCGGGGCCGGCAGTGCGTCCAGGCCCAGCAGGCGGGACAGGGTGGCGGTCGGCATGGTGGCAGGCTCCGAAGGCGTGGCGGTGGTCAGGTCGAGGGCTTCGATACGTTCGCCGGCAACCCGCTCCAGGGCCACGGCGCAGTGCTTGAAGGCCGGTTGCAGCGAGGTGGGGTCGACCGCATCGCAGGTCACCGCGTTGATCGCCAGTTGCTCGCCGTACAGGTCGTTCCAGTGGAACGGCGCAAAGCAGCCGCCGGGCAACACGCGGTCACTGAGCCGCGCCGGCAACAGCGCCTGGCCACGGCGCGAACGGATCGCCACCTGGTCCTTGTCGGCGATACCCAGGCGCCGGGCGTCGTCGGGGTGGATCTCGACGAAGGGGCCGGGCTCCAGTTTGTTCAGGCTGGGCACCTTGCCGGTCTTGGTCAGGGTGTGCCACTGGTGCTGCACGCGGCCGGTGTTGAGCACGAAGGGATAGGCGTCGTCCGGCAGCTCGGCCGGCGGCAGCCAGGGCCGGGCGAAAAAGCGCGCCTTGCCGCTGGGCGTGGGGAAGGCCAGCGCCGGCGGCTCGCCTTGCGCGTCACGCAGCAGCTGCTGGCTGAGGCCGTCGTTGCGGTAACGCAGCGGGCTGCGATCGGCGCTTTGCCCAGGGGCGCAGGGCCATTGGCGTGGGCCTTGGCGTAGCTCGGCGTAGCCGATGCCGCGCAGGTCGTAGCCGGTGGCAGGGTTCCAGAAACGGCGGATTTCCTCGTACACGGCCTCGGCATCGGGGTAGTCGAAGGCCTCGGCGTAGCCCATGGCGCAGGCGATGCGGGCGATGATCCGCCAGTCTTCCAGGCTTTCGCCGGGCGCCGCGACGGCACGCGGCATCAGCGTCAGGTTGCGTTCGCTGTTGATCATCACCCCTTCCCCTTCGGCCCACAGTGCGGCGGGCAAAAGGATGTCGGCATGGCGGTTGGTTTCGCTGTCGAGAAAGGCGTCCTGGCTGATCACCAGCTCGGCCTGGCCCAGGCCGTCGATCACCTGCTGGCGGTTGGCGACGCTGGCCACCGGGTTGCTGCAGATGATCCAGCAGGCCTTTACCTCGCCGGCCTTCATCTGCTCGAACAGCGCAACGGTGCCCTCGCCGCCTTCGCTGCGCAGATGGCCGGGCGGCAGTTGCCATTGCTGCTCGACGAAGGCGCGATCGGCCGCGACCTGGGCCGAGCGCTGGCCGGGCAGACCCGGGCCCATGTAGCCCATCTCGCGCCCGCCCATGGCGTTGGGCTGGCCGGTCAGCGAGAACGGCCCGCTGCCGGGGCGGCAGATCGCGCCGGTGGCCAGGTGCAGGTTGCACAGCGCGTTGCTGTGCCAGGTGCCGTGGATACTCTGGTTGAGGCCCATGGTCCAGCAGCTCATCCACTCGCCGGCTGCGCCGATCAGGCGCGCCGCTTCATGGATGTCGGCTTCGCTCAAGCCGGTGATGGCGGCCACGCGCTCGGGGGTGTAATCGGCCAGGAATGCCGGCAGCTCATCCCAGCCCTCGGTGTGGCGGGCGATGAAATCCGGGGCGGTGTGGCCGTTGACGTGGAGCAGGTGCAACAGGCCGTTGAGCAGCGCCAGGTCGCTGCCCGGGCGCAGTTGCAGGAACAGGTCGGCCTTGTCAGCGGTGGCACTGCGCCGGGGGTCGACAACGATCAGTTTGGCCCCGGCCTTGACCCGGTCGAGCAGGCGCAGGAACAGGATCGGGTGGCAGTCGGCCATGTTCGCGCCGATCACCAGGAACACCTCGGCACGCTCGAAATCCTGGTAGCTGCCCGGCGGGCCGTCGGCGCCCAGCGACTGCTTGTAGCCACTGCCGGCGCTGGCCATGCACAGGCGCGAGTTGGACTCGATCTGGCGGGTGCGGATAAAGCCCTTGGCCAGTTTGTTGGCCAGGTACTGGGCCTCCAGCGACATCTGCCCGGACACATACAGGGCCACGGCGTCCGGCCCGTGTGTATCGATGATCGCGCGCAGCCGCGCGGCGGCCTCGGCGATGGCCTGGTCCATGCCGCTGCGTACCGGTTGCTGGCTGCGCTGGCGGCGTACGAAGGCATGGGCCATGCGCCCGGCGCTCAGCGGTACGTGGGCGGTCAGGCCTTTGGTGCACAGACGGCCGAAATTGCTCGGGTGCTGCTTGTCGCCGCTGACCTTCACCACCTGGCCGTCGCTCACGCTCATGACGATGCCGCACCCTACCCCGCAATACGGGCAAACGCTGCGCACTTGGCTGCTGCTCATCGGCGATCTCCTGCTGATGAAACGACAAAGGCGCCGGCTGCCCCGCCTGCACTGGGCAAGCGGGGCAACACGGCGCCTTCGTCGTGATGAAAAGCGGCCATCGGCGTTGATGGCCTTGATAGTGAGTGCTCAGCAATTCTCAGGCCAGCGCTGGGCCAATCGCTGGCAAGCCAGGTCCCACAGGGTTAAAAGCGTGGGAGCGGGCTTGCCCCGCGATTGGCTCATGCACCGAGAGAGGGATCGACGCACCAACGGGTGGCACGCCCTGACGCTTTCGGCATATGATTCGTATACGTTTCATATATACGGATGACTTAGCCATGGGCATCGTCAAGATCAACGACGAACTCCACGAAGACCTGCGCATCGCCAGCGCCGCCCTGTCGCGCTCGATCAACGCCCAGGCCGAACACTGGATCCGCCTCGGCATGCTCGCCGAGCTGCACCCCCAGGCCACTTACCAGGAATTGCTGCGCCAGCTGCTGCGCCAGGAACAAGCCAACCTCAAGGAACTGCTGCAATGAGCAAGGTGATACTCAAGGACGCCGCCCAGCTGGCACTGATGCGCCGCGCCGGGCAATTGCTGGCCAAGGTGTTCGCCGACCTCGACGGGTTCATCCGCCCCGGCGTGACCACGATGCAGATCAACGACCGCGCCGAAGCCTTCATCGTCGAAACCCTCAAGGCGCGCCCGGCGAGCAAGGGCCAGTACGACTTCCCCTATGCGCTGAACACCTCGGTGGACCATGTGGTGTGCCACGGCATGCCCAAGGTCGACGAGGTGCTCAAGGAAGGCTCTATCGTCAACGTCGACATCACCCTGGAACAGGGCGGCTACATCGCCGACTCGTCGAAAATGTATTGCCTGGGGCAGATCAGCGCAGACGCCCGGCGGCTGGTCGACACCACCTACGCCGCGCTCTGGAAAGGCATCGAACAGGTCCGCCCGGGCGCGACCCTGGGCGATATCGGCCACGCCATCCAGGCCCATGCCGAGGCCGCCGGCTACAGCGTGGTGCGCGAATACTGCGGGCATGGCATCGGCCAGCAGATGCACGAAGCGCCCGAGGTGCTGCACTTCGGCCAGCCCGGTTTTGGCCTGAAGCTGCAGCCCGGGATGGTGTTCACCATCGAGCCTATGATCAACCAGGGCGGGCGCGGCACCCGCAGCCTGCGCGATGGCTGGACGGTGATCACCCGCGACCACAGCTTGTCGGCACAGTGGGAACATACCGTGGCGGTGACAGAGAGTGGCTATGAAGTCTTGACCCTGCGCGCGGAAGAACAGCGCCACTGAGCCCTCAAGTCAACGCCCCTACAGGGGACTGCACAGGCCTGAAAGCGCAACCCCACGTCGCCAACCATTGCATTACAATCCGCGCCAGTTCCCCCGAGCCTCAGGACCGACTTTCATGGAAGAATCCGCACAGCGCTGGCTGTTTGCCCTCTCCGCGCCCATGGCCGCGCTCAACGGCGCCAGCTACACCGCCGCCGAATACTACGAAGGCGAGGACCAGTCCGACCTGGAGCGCTGGTGGGGCATCAGCAACCGTGCACAACTGCTGGACATGCTCGGCATGGCCGACACCGGCCACGCCACCGAGGTGAGCGAGGCCTATTGGCAATACCAGCGCTGCCTGCCCAGCCAGTGGCAAGCGCTACTCGACGGGCTCAGCCCGCGTGAGCGCGTCCGCCACGAATTCGCCGCGCGCACCTTCCCCGACTGCGGCCCGGGCGGCACCCGCGCCTGGGACCTGGGGCGCATGAGTTTCCTGCTGCGTGCCGGGGTCAAGAACGACCTGGTCAGCCGCGACGAAAGCCTCTACCTGCACTACCGCCTGGCCCTGCGTGCCCGCCATTACTACAACCGCTGGGACACCTACCTGGCCGGCTACCTGTTCGGCAAGGCGCTGTGGAACGTCAGCGACAGCAGCGACGAGACCTTCGCCGCCAACCTCGAACGCCAGGGCAGCGAGCACTGGAACCGCTGCATCCTGCTCAACCTGCGCCACGGCGCCCATGAACTGCTCGCCGGCCTGCCCTGGGACCTGCAACTGCCCGAACCGGAACGCCCCAACACGCTGGAAGAGGATTGCTGGTCATGAGCTGCTGGATTCGTCTGGGGATCGACCCCACCAACGACCTCGACGCCATCCGCCTGGCCTACCGTGGCCGGCTGCCAGCCCACCACCCCGAAACCGACCCGGAAGGTTTCAAGGCCCTGCGTGCGGCCTATGACGAAGCCCTGCGCCTGGCCCGCGAGCAAGAGGCCACGGCAGCTGATGACAGCGAGCAGCCGGCCGAGGAAGCCGCCGCGCACCCGGCGCTGCTCAGCTTCCACACCCTGCTCGAGGAGCCGGCCCTGCGCTTCGACCCGCAGGCCTGGCAGCGCTACATCGCCGAGCTGGACGAGCTGCCGCTGGACGATCTGGACGAACTGAGCTGGCAATTGCTGCGTGCCCTGTACGAATGCGGCCCGCTTTCGCACCAGTGCGCGGGCATGCTGGCCCGTCGCCTGGCCTGGGATCAGCAACTGCTGCGCCTGGAAGACCCGCAACCGGTGGAAGCCTTCCTGCGCCGGCTGGACGAACCGGACCCGTTCGACACCGGGCTGATGCGTGACTGGCCACCGACTGCGCAAATGGAAACCTTGTGGTACCTGCGCAGCCTGGAGCACTGCTTCACCCAGCGCCCGCTGTTCGAATACGAGCAGTTCGCCAGTGTGCACACCTGCCTGGCGATACCCAATGACCAAGCCCTGGTAGAGCGCCTGATGGTGCAGTTCAGCCAGGCCGGCATCGCCAGCAGCACCTTCCATGGCCTGCTGCAGGAGCGCTTGCAGCAAGCGCCCGACAACGCCGACCTGCTCTACCTGCTGGCCCGCCAGGCCGATGCCCTGGGCGCCGAACAACAGGCCCTAGACTGCTGGCTGCGGCTGTACCGTGAGCATCGGCATCCACAGGCCGAACGCTGGTTGCTCGACCTGTGCGCGCGCCATCAACCCCAGCGCCTGCCGCTGCTGATCCAGGCCTTCGACCTGCAGCACACGCCTGCCGCCTGGCCCGCCGAGCTGGCCGACCCGGCCCAGGCCTGGGGAAGCCCGGGACAAGCGCCGCAGACCCTGGCGCGCTGGGCCGAAGCGGCGCGCCTTGAGCTGGGCGGCATCGCCGCCACCTTCGTCGACTGGCGCCTGGACGGCGACGACGAACTGCCATTGCTGGCCTGGCTACTGCAAGAGCAGCCCGAGCGCGAGCTGCATCGCCTGTACTGGCAGGCCTGGGCCCTGCAACGCGGTGAGGCCGGGCTGTTGCGCCTGATCGTTGACCAACCGATCAGCGCAGAACCCCTCGACGCGTTGATTCTCGAAGGTTTCCAGCGCCAGGCCAGGCAACAACTGCACTGGCTGGAGCACTCGCCAGTGGTGCAGGCGCTGGTGCAGTTCTGCGCCAGCGACGACCCGGCGGTAACGCTGCCATACGCCTTGAGCGAGGCCGCTGTGCACCCGGTATGCCGCGAATGGTTGCGGCGCATGCGCGTGTATTCGGCCCAGGCGCTGCATGAGCTGAACAGCCACTTCGAACTGCGGCGCATGTTCACCGTGCCGTTCGCCGTGCAACTGCAGGCCAACCTGGCCGAGGACGGCGTGCTGTTACCGCCGCAACCGCAAGGCGAGGAGCTGTGGGACTGGCACCGTCAGCAGCTGTTCATGCTGGCCCTGGTCGACCAGCCCGCGCGCTGGCTGGCCCTGATCGACCCGGCGCTGCCCAGGCAGTTGCAGTACCCGAGTGAGCACCCGTTCGCCCAGCTGCACGCCTTGCTGCAAGCCAGCGCCGAAGGCGGCAGTGGCCTGCTCGGCAGCCTGGATACCCGTGACCCGCTGCAACGCGCCGTGGCCAGCCGCCTGCTCAGCCTCAAGCAGGCGCTCGACAGCGCCCGCCTGCCCAGCGCCGGGCAACTGGCGGCCTGCCTGGACAACGACGACGGCGACCTGCTCAACGACTCCACCCTGGGCTACCTGCTGTTCTGCGCGGTGCTGTACCACGACCGCTCACTGGATGAGGAACAGCGCACGCGCCTGCGCAACCGCCTGGAGGCCGTGGACCTGCACGGTGCCTGGTTCGAGCCGCTGCGCCGCGGCCTGGTGGACGGTAAGGTCAAGTCGCCAGCAGCCGAGTACGTGGCCGCGCAAGGCATCGAGAGCCGCGCCTTCAAGCAGGCGCTGGATGCCCTCGACAGCCTGCTCAATGATTGCACCCCGCCCAAGGTTCGGGTGCTGCGCGCATTGCAAAAGGTCAAGGACGACCCGCAGCAGGATCTCGGCCTGCGCTGCGCGATCACCGCGCTGCTGGCCTGGTCCGAGCGCATGCTGCGCAACGACCTGCAGCAGAAGCCGGCGCCGTTCTGGGCGGTGTGGAAACTCAACAGCCGGCTGAACCGCTCAGGCTTCGGCCTGCACCTGGTCGCCATCACCCTGTGCTACAGCCTCATGCTGACGATGCCGGCGCTGATCCTGGTAGTCATCGGGCTGGTGATCAGCGCCCTGCTCAGGCGCCTGCACGACCTCAATCGCGGCATCCCCTCGCTGATCATGCTGGTGGTGATCAGCCGCCTGCTGCCGATCCTGCCCCTGCTGCTGCTGGGCCTGCCCGGCGACCGGCTGCCGAACCGCTATGGCTCGGCACCGGGGCAGCCGGGGCTGCTGGACGACAGCCTGCAGGCCACCCTGCGGCGCCTCAACGGTCAGTAGCGCAGTTCGTCGAGCGCCTGGCTCAAGGCCTGGCGCTCGCGGTTGATCTCGCTGGCCTGCTGGCGGGCCAGCACGTTGTTGAAGGCATCCAGCCAGCCGCCGATCAGCTCGCGTTCATCGCCCAGGCTCTGCATCCAGGCGCGTTCAAGGCGAGCCAGCAGGGTGCGGTTGGGCAGGGTGTCGCGCGGGTGGATCTTCAGCTTGGCCAGGCGCTCCTGGCTGGCCTGGCGCGCGTCGGCATCCAGCCCAGTGGGGCTGCGGTCGATGCTGTGGCTGTGCTTCTGGCCGCTTTCAAGGAAGGTCACGTCCACTTCCAGCAGGCCATTGATGTCGTAGCTGAAACGCACGTCCAGCGACTGGATCTGGCCGGTCGGTTGCAGCGGGATCTCGAAACTGTCGACCAGGATGTTGTCGCGCACCCACGGCCGCTCGCCCTGGTACACGGCAATACGGACGAATTTCTGCTCGGCATGGCTACTGTAGAAGCGTTGCACCTTGGAGGTGGGGATCACCGTGTTGCGCTCGATGATCGGCGAGAACGCGCCGGTGACGTCTTCGCCCCGTGAAGAGGCAATACCCAGGGTGTAGGGGCAGACATCGGTCAGGATCAGTTCGTCGATGGCCGCGTCACGGGCCTTGCAGGCGGCCTGGCTGGCGGCGCCGAGGGCGACGATGGTGTCCGGGTCCAGGTGCCGGTACGGCAGGCGGCCGAACAGCTTGGCCACCAGTTGCTGCACCTGCGGCATGCGCGTGGCGCCGCCGACCAGCACCAGGCTGTCCAGCTCGCGTGGGCTCAGCCGGGCATCGCGCAGGGCCTGCTCGATGGGGGTGCGCACCCGCGCCAGCAGCGGCGCCCAGATGGCTTGCAGCTTGAGCTCGTCGAGCACCCATTCGCGGGCCTGCCCGTCACCATTCCAGTTCAGCGTGCAGCTGCCCTCGCCCGCTTCGCGTTTGAGCTGTTCGATGGCGTCGCGC
This sequence comes from Pseudomonas sp. GZD-209, assembly GCF_049310485.1. Lineage (NCBI taxonomy): Bacteria > Pseudomonadati > Pseudomonadota > Gammaproteobacteria > Pseudomonadales > Pseudomonadaceae > Pseudomonas > Pseudomonas sp. GZD-209. Next base: position 3,400 of record NZ_JBMOWQ010000059.1, on the reverse strand, counting down.
AGGCTGGCCAGGGCCTGGCCTTCGAGGTCTTCGAGGGCGAGGCTCCAGTCGCGCAGGCAGGCCAGCAGCAAGGCCTCGGTGAAGTCTTCACCGCCCAGGTAGTTGTCGCCGGTGGAAGCATGCACCTCGATCAGCGGCAGCGCGTACTCCAGCACGGTGACGTCGAAGGTGCCGCCGCCCAGGTCGAACACCAGGGTGCGCTCGAACTTCTGCTCGTGCAGGCCGTAGGCCATGGCGGCGGCAGTCGGTTCGTTGATCAGGCGTTGCACGGTCAAACCGGCCAGCTCGGCGGCGAACAGCGTGCGCTTGCGTTGCTCGTCGCTGAAATAGGCCGGCACCGAGATCACCGCCTCGCTCACCGGGCAGCCCAGGTAGGCTTCGGCATCCTGCTTCAGTGCGCCCAGCACCAGCGCCGACAACTCTTCCGGCGTGAAGCGGTGCTCGCCCAGCGCATAGCGCTTGTCACTGCCCATGAAGCGCTTGAACGCGGCGGCGGTAAGCTGTGGGTGGGTGGTCAGGCGCGCCCGTGCGGCCTGCCCGACAAGGATGCTGCCATCCTCATCGATGCTCACCACCGACGGGGTCAGCACTTCGCCAAGGGCGTTGGGGATCAGGTGTGCGGCGCCATCGCGCCAGACGGCAATCAGGCTGTTGGTGGTACCAAGGTCGATACCGAGTAGGGGCGCGGGCTGGGTCGCGGAGGGAGAGAGGCTGGCATCCTGCATGGTCGGTCTCGTGCTGGCGATAAGAACCGGCGCATGGCCTGCTGGCCACTTGCGGCGGACAGGGGATTATGACCGGTCCGGCGCACCGGCGAAGGCCAGAAACAAAAAAAGCGACCCTAAGGTCGCTTTCTCTGTTGCTTCAGGGTGTTCAGTGGGCCCTGAAGCTTAATATGGCGCGGCGGACGGGACTCGAACCCGCGACCCCCGGCGTGACAGGCCGGTATTCTAACCGACTGAACTACCGCCGCGCTATACATCGAGTGGTGGGTGATGACGGGATCGAACCGCCGACCCTCTGCTTGTAAGGCAGATGCTCTCCCGGCTGAGCTAATCACCCTTCGTCTCGGTGTGGTGCGCATTCTACGGAGGAGCCTGTACCCTGGCAAGCACTTTTTTAAATTTTTTTGAATAATTTTCAAGGACCTAGCGCAGCCGCTGTTTTCTTCCTTTATAGGGTAGTGCTGGCCCTCTGACAGGGTTGGCCTGAACCCACCGCTCGGAGAATAATGCCCGCCTTATGTATTAAGGAGAGATTGCCCCCCATGTGGTTCAAGAACCTGCTGACCTACCGCCTGACCCAGGATGTCCCGTTCGAGCCTGAAGCACTGGAAGCTGCCCTGGCCAGCAAGCCGGCCCGCCCCTGCGCCAGCCAGGAACTGACCACTTATGGTTTCGTCGCCCCGTTCGGCAAGGGCGAGGACGCGCCACTGGTGCACGTCAGCGGTGAGTTCATGCTGATCGCCGCGCGCAAAGAAGAACGCATCCTGCCCAGCAGCGTGGTCAACGATGCGGTGAAGGAGAAAGTCGAAGAGATCGAGACCGAGCAGATGCGCAAGGTCTACAAGAAGGAACGCGACCAGATCAAGGACGAGATCATCCAGGCCTTCCTGCCGCGCGCCTTTATCCGCCGCTCGATGATCTTCGCCGCCATCGCCCCGCGCCAGGGCCTGATCCTGGTCAACTCGGCCAGCGCCAAGCGCGCCGAAGACCTGCTGTCGACCCTGCGTGAAGTGATGGGCTCGCTGCCGGTGCGCCCGGTGAGCGTCAAGATTGCCCCGGTGGCGACCATGACCGAATGGGTCAAGGCCCAGGCGCCGGCTGCAGACTTCTATGTGCTCGACGAATGCGAGCTGCGCGACCAGGCCGAAGACGGCGGCATCGTGCGGTGCAAACGCCAGGACCTGACCGGCGAGGAAATCCAGCTGCACCTGAGCACCGGCAAGGTGGTCACGCAACTGGCCCTGGCCTGGCAGGACAAGCTGTCGTTCGTGCTCGACGACAAGACCGTGATCAAGCGCCTGAAGTTCGAGGAGCTGCTGCAGGAGCAGGCCGAGCAGGACGGCGGTGACGAAGCCCAGCAACAGTTCGATGCCAGCTTCCTGCTGATGATGATGACCTTCAACGAGTTCCTGCCGGCGCTGTTCGAGGCGCTGGGTGGCGAGGAGATTCCGCAGGGGGTCTGAGTTGCCTGAACTGCCGGTGTTGGCTTCACCGTGGAGGTTGTTATTGCCGGCCTCTTCGCGGGTAAACCCGCTCCCACAGGTTCTGTAGATAACCTGTGGGAGCGGGTTTACCCGCGAATAGGCCTCTGAAAAATACAATGAGAACTCGACAGACAGAAGGACCTGCCCCATGCGCGCCCTCGCCGCCCTCAGCCGCTTCGTCGGCAACACCTTCGCCCTGTGGGTGTTGATGTTCGCCTGCCTGGCCTTTGTCATGCCGCAGTGGTTCATCGCCCTGAAGGTGGCCATCGTGCCGCTGCTGGGCCTGGTGATGTTCGGCATGGGCCTGACCCTCAAGCTCGACGACTTCGCCGCCCTCGCCCGCCAGCCCTGGCGGGTAGCGCTGGGGGTGGTGGCGCACTTCGTGATCATGCCCGGCGTCGCCTGGCTGCTGTGCCAGCTGTTTCACCTGCCGCCGGAGATCGCCGTGGGCGTTATCCTGGTCGGCTGCTGCCCGAGCGGCACGGCGTCCAACGTGATGGTGTGGCTGTCGAAGGGCGACCTGGCACTGGCGGTGGCGATCGCGGCGGTGACCACCCTGCTCGCACCGCTGCTCACCCCGGCCCTGATCTGGTTCCTGGCTTCGGCCTGGCTGCCGGTTTCGTTCATGGACATGTTCTGGTCGATCCTGCAGCTGGTCATGCTGCCGATCGTGCTCGGCGTGTTGGCCCAGCGCCTGCTCGGCGCGCGGGTGCACGCGGCGGTGCAAGTGCTGCCGCTGGTGTCGGTGGTGAGCATCGTGATGATCGTCTGCGCGGTGGTGGCGGCCAGCCAGGCGAAGATTGCCGAATCGGGCCTGCTGATCATGGCGGTGGTGATCCTGCACAACAGCTTCGGTTTCTTGCTCGGCTACCTCACCGGCAAGCTGTGCAAGCTGCCACTGGCCCAGCGCAAGTCGCTGGCGCTGGAGGTGGGCATGCAGAACTCGGGGTTGGGCGCGGCGCTGGCGGCGGCGCATTTTTCGCCGTTGGCGGCGGTGCCGAGCGCGCTGTTCAGCGTGTGGCACAACATCTCCGGGGCGTTGCTGTCGACCTGGTTCAGGCGGATGGAGGAGCCTTCGCCCGGGGTTGAAAACCCCGCCTCTGCCAGCAATTGATGTTGCCTGCTCCGGCCTCATCGGCCGCGAAAGAGCTTCCCCAACCATGGGGGACAGGTTGTCGGGGGGGAGGGGGA
>NZ_JBMOWQ010000058.1:0-45652 GCF_049310485.1 Pseudomonas sp. GZD-209 | reverse complement strand
CCTTCCCGTACACTCTTCCCCCCTCCTGTGGGGGCCTGGTTTTTCCTCCGAGGGGGCAACCACCGATCCCTGAGACTTGCCCCGGCCTCGGCAAATGGGCAATATAATGCGCACTGTGAGGACGACCTCACGACGCTGCGCGTGATCGTATCGGGGACGGCCCCATCATTAATAGATGGAGACACACCATGTCCTGGATCATCCTGTTCTTCGCCGGCCTGTTCGAAGTTGGCTGGGCTGTCGGCCTCAAGTACACCGACGGCTTTACCCGCCCCCTGCCCACCGTGCTGACCGTCGGCGCCATGGTCATCAGCCTTGGCTTGCTGGGCCTGGCCATGAAAGAGCTGCCGCTGGGTACCGCCTACGCCATCTGGACCGGCGTTGGCGCCGTGGGTACCGTCATTGCCGGGATCATCCTGTTCGGTGAATCCATGGCGCTGATCCGCCTGGCCAGTGTCGCCCTGATCATCACCGGCCTGGTTGGCCTGAAGGTCAGCGCCAGCTGACCTTGCGCCTTATCCCTTCCTAACGCACATCGCCGCGCAGCAGGCTCACCTGCTCGCGCAGCGCTTCGGGCTGCGCCGCTTCCACCGGGATGGCGGCGCCTGCCACGAGGGTCACCCGCGACCACAGGCGCTTGAAGAAGCCCTTGTTCGGATCGCGACTGAAGAAGCTGCCCCACAGCCCCTGCAACGCCAGCGGTATCACCGGCACCGGCGTTTCCGAGAGAATCCGGCTGACCCCACCCTTGAACACATCGATCTCGCCGTCGGCACTGAGCTTGCCCTCGGGGAAGATGCACACCAGCTCGCCCTCGGCCAGGTACTGCTTGATGCGGGCGAAGGCCCGTTCATAAATCACTTCGTCCTCGCCGCGCCCGGCGATGGGGATGGTGCCGGCGGTGCGGAAGATGAAGTTGAGCACCGGCAGGTTGTAGATCTTGTAGTACATGACGAAGCGGATCGGCCGGCGAATCGCGCCGCCGATCAGCAGCGCATCGACGAACGACACGTGGTTGCACACCAGCAATGCCGCACCTTCATCGGGAATACGCTCAAGCTCGCGGTGCTGCACCCGGTACATCGAGTGGCTGAGCAGCCAGATCAGGAAGCGCATGGTGAATTCCGGCACGATGCGGAAGATGTAGGCGTTGACCGCGATGTTGAGCAGCGACACCACCAGGAACAGCTGCGGGATGCTCAGCTTGGCCAGGCTCAACAGGACGATGGTGACGATCGCCGACACCACCATGAACAGCGCATTGAGGATGTTGTTGGCGGCGATTACCCGGGCCCGCTCGCCTTCGGCGGTACGCGCCTGGATCAAGGCATACAGCGGCACGATATAGAAGCCGCCGAAGATGCCCAGGCCGACGATCGAGGCCATGATCCACCAGGCCTGGCTCATGCCCAGCAGGTCCAGCCAACTGTGCGGCGCCGCGCCTGCCGGCACATCGCCCGAATGCCACCACCAGAGCAGGCCGAACAAGGTCAGGCCGAACGAGCCGAACGGCACCAGGCCGATTTCCACCTTGCGCCCGCTGAGGCGTTCGCACAGCAGCGAGCCCACCGCGATGCCCACCGAGAACAGGGTCAGCACCAGGGTCACCACGGTCTCGTCGCCGTGCAGCCAGTCCTTGGCGTAGGCCGGGATCTGCGTGAGGTAGATGGCGCCGACGAACCAGAACCACGAGTTGCCGACGATCGAGCGCGACACCGCCGGGGTCTGCCCCAGGCCCAGGCGCAGGGTGGCCCAGGACTGCTTGAAGATGTTCCAGTCGAGTTTCATTTCCGGTGCCGCTGCCGCCGCCCGCGGGATCCAGCGGCTGGCCAGGTAGCCGAGCACGGCAGTGCCGACCACCCCACCGGCCACCACCGTGGCGTAGCTGGAAGCCGACATCATCACCCCGGCGCCGATGGTGCCGGCGAGGATCGCCAGGAAGGTGCCCATCTCCACCAGACCATTGCCGCCCACCAGCTCTTCTTCACGCAGGGCCTGGGGCAGGATCGAGTACTTCACCGGGCCGAACAGCGCCGAGTGGGTGCCCATGGCGAACAGCGTCAGCAGCATGAGCTCCAGGTGGCTGGTGATGAAACCGATGGCACCGACAGCCATGATCACGATCTCGGCCAGCTTGATCGCGCGGATCAGCCGGTCCTTGGCGAACTTCTCACCGAACTGCCCGGCCAGCGCCGAGAACAGGAAGAACGGCAGGATGAACAGCAAGGCGCAGAGGTTGACCCAGATCGAGCGGTCGCCTTCCAGGCTCAGCTTGTAGAGGATCGCCAGGATCAACGACTGCTTGAACAGGTTGTCGTTGAACGCGCCCAGCGACTGGGTAATGAAGAACGGCAAAAAGCGCCGCTTGCCGAGCAGGGTGAATTGCGAGGGGTGACTCATCGTCCGTGTACCTGTTTGGGCTTTGTCATTGGAGGCACGTTCAGCGCATAAAGCCACAAATCTGCACGGGAATGGACGATGAAGGCAAGCCCGTTGGCCGGCACGATGGAACGGCAACCGCGAAGCTGGCAGACTGCCGCCCCTCAGCAACACGGAAGGTGCGCCCCTTGGGGCCGAACTGAACAGGGATGAAGGCCAGCCATTGATTCAATTGAATACCCACAACGCCCGGCTCAAGCGCACGCTGCAGGCGGCCAGCCACACCGCACGCACGGCCACGACCAAGCAGCAACTGCTGGTCGCCGTGGACGCCATGGCCGCCTTTTACGGCAACATGAAGTTCGACAACCGCTTGCCCTGGCTGATTGCCCTGCTCTGTGGGCCACTGGCAATTGCCAGCATCACAGGCTACTTGCAGGCCTACGAGCCGCTGCTGGCGCCGCTGGCCAAGCTGCTGGGCCAGAGCCTGCCGCAGCTTGCGTCCAACCTCACGCTCGGCCTGCTCGGCGCCGCTGTGTTCAGCCTGATCGTCCTTTACCAGCGCAGGAAGCTCATCCCCAACCTCGCCCACGACCTGGCCGAGCGCTCCAGCCTGATCACCGCCGGCCTGCAGGAAATCCCGGTGACTGACAGCCAGTTGCTCGAGGGCCTGCAAACCGAGTTTCGCGACTATGTGCGCGGCAACCACAAACGCTTCCTGCGCCGCGCCGTGCAAGGCCACTATCAGGGCCGGCTGCACAGCTTCAACTACCGCTGGTACCACCTGCATTACGTGGACAAGCAGACCCACCAGGAAACCGAGTCCGATGGCAAGGGCGGCACGACCTCGAAAACCGTGACCTCCTATCAGGAATACGATCGCTACAGCCTGGTGATCGACTTCCCTTGGGTGCAGGGCATCGCCCTGGGCGGCGGTAGCGGCGGCCGCTCATCCATGGTCGACATGGAGCATAACTTCAAGACCGCATCGAGCGACTTCGACCGCGCCTTCAGCCTCACCGGCAGCTCGGCCATGGCCTGCGCCCGCTTCGCCAAGCCGGTGACGGTACTGCACCTGATCGACCTGCATCGCCAGCTTGATACGCCCAACCTGGAGTTCTCGCAGCACGGGCGCCTGTGCCTGAGCAGCAACGACAACCCGCTCGCTTTCAAGCTGACTTGCGAGCTGACCCGCGCGAGCGATTTCCGCTTGCTGATCGACCACGGCGTGCACCTGCCGCAGCTAAGCGCCCTGCTCGACGCCGTGCACACGCTGGCCGAGCAGCACGACGACAATTTCACTGCGCCTACCCCGGCACAGCTACAGACGGAGCACTGACATGGACCTTTTCGCCCTTATCCTGCTGGCCGTGCTGATCGGCGTGCCGCTGATCGTCATCAGCCTGTACAACGGCATCGTCGGCAACCATAACCGGGTCAAGCGCGCCTGGGCCGATGTGCTGACCTATGAGCGGCAGAAGACCAAGGTGCTCGATGCGCTGCAAGAGCAGGCCGGCCTGTACCGCGACCATGAACAAGGCGTGCTGGCCGGGATCACCCGCCTGCGCAGCGCCATTGCCGAGCTGCCTGTCGAGGCGGACGGCAAGACCCTGGCCAAGGCCGAGGACGCCACCCGCTCGCTGCTCGGCGGGCTGCGTGTGGCCTTCGAGGCCTACCCCGAGCTCAAGGCCTCGGAGCTGATGAACAACCTCATGCGTGAAATCGCCGAGCAGCAACAGAACGTCGGCGCGGCCATCGTGATCTTCAACGGCGAAGTGGAGCGCTTCAACAACGGCATCCAGATGTTCCCAGGCTCCTTGGTCAACAGCGTGATGAACAAGCATGCCGCCGTCACCCCGTTCACCGATATCCAGGCCGCCAGCGCCTTCAACTACACACCCAACCTGTAAGGCCGATCAGCGCTGGGCAATGCACGGCGACACGAACAGCTCGCCGCGCCACGCCCCGCGCAAGGTGCGGCTGGCCACCAGGGCCCAGAGCATGGCCAGCGCCACCACCAGCACCTGACCGAACACGCTGAAGAAGCCGAGCTGCAGCCAGGCCGCCAGTTTCAACGTGGCCAGGCAGTAAACCCCCAGCGGGAAGGTGAAGCCCCACCAGCCCAGGTTGAACGGCATGCCCTGGCGCATGTAGCGCAGGGTGATCAGCACGGCCGTCAGCAACCACCACAAGCCCGCGCCCCACAGCACAATGCCGGCCACCAGGCCCAGGCCACGGGCCACCTCACCCAGGCTGCCCAGGCCATTGGCGGCGAACACCGCCGGCGCGTCGCCACCGAGCACCAGCATGCCCAGCGCACCGGTGCCGATCGGGCCCAGGGCCAGCCAGCTGGAGGCCGCCATGTTGGCCGGCGGCAGTTTGTGCAAGGCCATGCGCAGCATGAGGATGGTGAGGATGCTGAACGCCACCGGCAGCGACACCGCCCACATCACATAGCTGGTGATCACCACCAGGAACTGTGCGTGAGCGTCCGTCAGGTGCGGCGCCAGCAGCCCGCCGCTGGCGGCGGCGACTTCGGCAGCCACCACCGGCAGCAGCCACACCGCGGTCATCTGGTCGATGCTGTGCTCCTGGCGGGTGAACATCAGGTAGGGGATGGCCACCCCGCACAGCAGCGCCAGGCCCACATCCAACCACCACAGGCCCTCGACCCACGGCACAACCGCCTCGCCCCAGCGCGCCAGGCCGAACACCAGCGCGCCATTGAGGATGGTGGCCAGCCCCATGGGGATGGTGCCGAAGAACATCGACACGGTGGAGTGGGCGAAAATCCGCCGGGCCTCGTCGAAAAACAGAACCCAGCGGGCGCCATACAAGACACAGAACAAGACGAACAGGCCAATGGTCAGCCACCATAGCCCTTCGGCCAGGCTGTCCAGCAGCGGGATGTGCAACTGGTGAAAGGCCAGTGCCAGCACGCCGGTACCCATGGTCGCGGCGAACCAGTTGGGGGTGAACTGGCGGATCACCTCGCGGGGATGGGCCAATTGGCTGAACGGGCGCCATGAAGGTGCGCGGGTCTGGGTGCATGGCATGGGCTGTCTCCTGGCCTTGTGTAAGGTGGATTCATCTTATGCCTTTGAAGAATATCTATATAACGGGTAATTTCTCTATCTGTTATCGATTTTAAAGATATAGCCCATGGCATGCCGCCTGGCATATGCTTGGCCGCTAACAAAGACAAGGATCCGTCGATGCTGCGCGCCCTTAAAAGCTACCCTGCCACCGTCCGCCTGCTGCTGTTCACCACCTTCACCCTCACCACGGCCCGGGCGATCACCCTGCCCTACCTGGTGGTTTACCTGTCCGCGCACATGGCCCTGTCGATCGGCCAGACGGGCCTGCTGGTCGGTGGCGCGATGTTCCTGGCCTCGTTGCTGAGCCTGTATGGCGGGCACCTGGTCGACACCCTGCGCAGCCACACGCTGATCGTGACCAGCGCGCTGGTGTTCGCCCTGGCCATCGCGGGGATGGTGGCCAGTACCTCGGCAGTGCTGTTCTTCTGTTTCCTGGTGGTGGCCAACCTGGCCCAGACCGTGGTCGACATTGCCGCCAAGACGGGGTTCTGCGCCTTGCTGCCCGAAGACCAGCGCGGCGAGGTGTTCGCCATCAAGTACACCTTCAACAACATTGCCTGGGCCGCCGGGCCGATGCTCGGGGTGCTGCTGATCGAAGCCGATGACCACCTGCCGTTCCTGGTGTCGGCACTGATTGGCCTGGGCCTGAGCCTGGTTTATCAGCGCCTGGGCGAACGCGGTCTGTCGAGCCAGGCTAAGGACGCGCCGGCGGCAGGCTTCATCCAGGTCGCCCTGGGCATGCTGCGCGACCGGCGACTGGTGTGCTTCACCCTGGGCGGCGTGCTCAGCGCCGTGGTGTTCGGGCAGTTCACCGCCTACCTGTCGCAGTACCTGGTGGTGAGCATCCACGACCCCGCCGAAGTGGCGCGGCTGGTGGGCTACCTGGTGACCACCAACGCCCTCACGGTGATCGCCCTGCAGTACCTGATCGGCCGGCGCATGGCCCGCCAGCACCTGATGCCCTGGTTGATGGCCGGCATGGCCATGTTCGTCGTCGGGCTGCTGGGGTTTTCCCTGGCCGGCTCGGCAGCGGCCTGGTGCCTGGCCATGCTGGTGTTCACTCTGGGCGAAATCATCGTCATTCCCGCCGAGTTCATGTTCATCGACCTGATCGCGCCGGAACATCTGCGGGGGATCTATTACGGCGCGCAGAACCTCTCCAACCTGGGCGCGGGGCTGGGGCCGATGCTGGTGGGCCTGGCCCTGGGGTACATGGCGCCAGCGTCGGTGTTCTATCTGCTGATCGGGTCGGTGGTGCTGGCGGCGGTGTTCTACTGGTTGGGCACGCGCGGGGGGCAACATACTTAGCTAGCAGTACCGGCCCATCGCGGGGCAAGCCCGCTCCCACGAAGACAGCGTGGGAGCGGCGGTGCGCCGATGCGACTTGCCCCGCAATCGGACCTGCGACGTCCTGCCACTGCGACCAACGTCGGCGCTGACGAACCCGCCCCTGCGTGCCAGACTGATTGATCGTGACCGCGTTTCATTTTTTGCTCCGGAGTTTGCATGTCGTTGTCCAGCGGGCTGATCGCCGTGGTCGCCCTGGCCTATATGGCCATCATGTTCGCCATCGCCTTCTACGGCGACCGCCGCAGCACCCCGTTGCCGCCGAAGCTGCGTGCCTGGGTGTACAGCCTGTCGCTGGCGGTGTACTGCACCAGCTGGACCTTCTTCGGCGCGGTCGGCCAGGCCGCCGAGCAATTATGGGCGTTCCTGCCGATCTACCTGGGCCCGGTGCTGCTGCTGATCTTCGCGCCCTGGGTGCTGCAGAAGATGGTGCTGATCAGCAAGCAGCAGAACATCACCTCGATCGCCGACTTCATCGCCGCCCGCTACGGCAAGTCGCAAACCCTCGCCGTGGTGGTAGCGCTGATCTGCCTGGTCGGGGTGCTGCCCTACATCGCCCTGCAGCTCAAGGGCATCGTGCTGGGGGTGAACCTTCTGATCGGCGCCAACGCCGACGCTACCGGCAGCCGCGTGCAGGACACCGCGCTGGTGGTGTCGCTGGTGCTGGCGCTGTTCGCCATCGTCTTCGGCACGCGCAGCCTGGACGTCACCGAGCACCACCGTGGCATGGTCCTGGCGATCGCCTTCGAGTCGCTGGTCAAGCTGCTGGCGTTCCTCGCCGTGGGCGCCTTCGTGGTGTTCAACCTGTACGACGGGTTCGACGACCTGTTCACCCAGGCGCGCCAATCGGTGCACCTGGAGAGCTACTGGCAGGAGACCATCAACTGGCCGTCGATGGTGGTGCAGACCGCCGTGGCGATGATGGCGATCATCTGCCTGCCCCGGCAGTTCCACGTAACCGTGGTGGAGAATATCGAGCCCCAGGACATGCGCCTGGCACGCTGGGTGTTCCCGCTGTATCTGGCCCTGGCCGCGCTGTTCGTCGTGCCCATCGCCCTGGCCGGGCAGATGCTGCTGCCGGGCACGGTGATCTCCGACTCGTTCGTGATCAGCCTGCCGTTGGCCGAAGCCCACCCGAGCCTGGCGCTGCTGGCCTTCATCGGCGGCGCCTCGGCGGCCACCGGCATGGTCATCGTCGAGGCCGTGGCGCTGTCGACCATGGTCTCCAACGACATGCTGCTGCCCTGGCTGCTGCGCCGCAACAACGCCGAGCGGCCGTTCGAAGCGTTCCGCCACTGGATGCTCTCGGTGCGCCGGGTGACCATCGTGGTGATCCTGCTACTGGCCTATGTGAGCTACCGCTTGCTCGGCTCCACCGCCAGTCTGGCGACCATCGGCCAGATCGCCTTCGCCGCCGTGACCCAGCTCACCCCGGCCATGCTCGGCGCGCTGTACTGGAAACAGGCCAACCGCCGTGGCGTGTTTGCAGGCCTGGCCGCCGGCATCTTCCTGTGGTTCTACACCCTGGTACTGCCGATCGCCGCCCACAGCCTGGGCTGGTCGCTGTCGCTGTTCCCGGGGCTGGCCTGGCTGCACGGCAACCCGCTGGACCTGCCGATCACCCCGCTCACCCAAGGCGTGGTGCTGTCGCTGGCGGGCAACTTCACCCTGTTCGCCTGGGTCTCGATCCTGTCGCGCACGCGGGTCTCGGAGCACTGGCAGGCCGGGCGCTTCATCGGCCAGCAGACCAGCGCCCGGCCCAGCAGCAAACCGCTGCTGGCCGTACAGATCGACGACCTGCTCAACCTGGCTGCGCGCTTCGTGGGCGAAGAGCGTGCCCGGCAGAGCTTCATCCGCTTCGCCTACCGCCAGGGCAAGGGCTTCAACCCCAACCAGAACGCCGACGGCGACTGGATCGAACACACCGAGCGCCTGCTCGCCGGGGTACTCGGCAGCTCGTCGACCCGCGCAGTGGTCAAGGCGGCCATCGAAGGCCGCGAGATGCAGCTCGAGGATGTGGTGCGCATCGCCGACGAGGCCAGCGAGGTGCTGCAGTTCAACCGTGCGTTGCTGCAGGGCGCCATCGAGAACATCAACCAGGGCATCAGCGTGGTCGACCAGAACCTGCACCTGGTGGCCTGGAACCGGCGCTACCTGGAGCTGTTCAACTACCCTGACGGGCTGATCAGCGTCGGCCGACCGATCGCCGACATCATCCGCTACAACGCCGAGCGCGGCCTGTGCGGCCCGGGCGAGGCGCAGGTCCATGTGGCCCGGCGCCTGCACTGGATGCGTCAGGGCCGGGCGCACTCCTCCGAGCGGCTGTTCCCCAATGGCCGGGTGATCGAGCTGATCGGCAACCCGATGCCCGGTGGTGGTTTCGTCATGAGCTTCACCGACATCACCCCGTTCCGCGAAGCCGAGCAGGCCCTGCGTGACGCCAACGAAGGCCTGGAGCAGCGGGTGGCCGAGCGCACCCACGAGCTGTCGCAGCTCAACCAGGCGCTCACCGAGGCCAAGAGCCGCGCCGAGGCCGTCAGCCAGTCCAAGACCCGTTTCCTCGCTGCCGTCAGCCATGACCTGATGCAGCCGCTCAATGCCGCGCGGCTGTTCTCCGCCGCACTGTCGCAGCAGGCCGAGGGCATGAACGACGAAGCCCGGCAGCTGGTGCAGCACATGGACAGCTCGCTGCGCTCGGCCGAAGAGCTGATCAGCGACCTGTTGGACATCTCGCGCCTGGAAAACGGCAAGGTCACCCCCGACGTCAAAGCCTTTGCCCTCAACGAGCTGTTCGACACCCTCGGTGCCGAGTTCAAGCTGCTGGCCGCCGAAAAAGGCCTGGCGTTCCGCCTGCGCGGCAGCCGCCTGCGGGTGGACAGCGACATGAAGCTGCTGCGCCGGGTACTGCAGAACTTCCTCACCAACGCCCTGCGCTATGGCAAAGGCCCGATCCTGCTGGGCGTGCGACGCCAGGGCGAGCGGCTGTGGCTGGAAGTGTGGGACCGCGGCCCGGGCATCGCCGACGACAAGCTGGCGGTGATCTTCCAGGAATTCAAACGCCTGGACAGCCACCAGACCCGCGCCGAAAAAGGCCTGGGCCTGGGCCTGGCGATTGCCGACGGCTTGTGCCGGGTGCTGGGCCATCAGCTGGAAGTCCGCTCCTGGCCGGGCAAGGGCAGCGTGTTCCGGGTCAGCGTGCCGATTGCCCGCAGCGCCGCACCGGCGGCGCCGGCACCAATGGAGCAGCCAGGCCAGCCACTGGCCGGGCTGCAGGTGCTGTGCGTGGACAACGAAGACAGCATCCTGATCGGCATGAACAGCCTGCTCAGCCGCTGGGGCTGCCAGGTGTGGACCGCCCGCAACCAGGCCGAATGCGAGGTGCTGCTGGCCAAGGGGCTGCGCCCGCACCTGGCGCTGGTGGACTACCACCTGGACGATGGCGAGACCGGCACCGGGCTGATGGGCTGGCTACGGGCGCGCCTGGGCGAGCCGGTACCGGGGGTGGTGATCAGTGCCGACGGGCGCAACGAGACCATCGCCATGGTCCATGCCGCCGGCCTGGACTACCTGGCAAAACCGGTCAAGCCCGCCGCGCTGCGCGCCCTGCTCAATCGGCATCTGAGCCTGGTTCAGTAACGGCTTCGTCGCTCAAGGCGCGCTCGATCAATTCGGCCGGCAGGCTCTTGCTGGCCCGGGCGCCGAGCAGCTTGAGCTGCTCGCTGCGGCTGACCAGGTTGCCGCGCCCTTCACAGAGCTTGTTGCGCGCTGCGGCGTAGGCCTTGTCGACCTGCTGCAGGCGGGTGCCGAGTTCGTCCAGGTCCTGGATGAACAGCACGAACTTGTCGTACAGCCAGCCGGCGCGCTCGGCGATCTCGCGGGCGTTCTGGGTTTGCCGCTCTTGCTTCCACAGGCTGTCGATCACCCGCAGGGTGGCCAGCAGGGTGGTCGGGCTGACGATCACGATCTGCCGGTCGAAGGCCTCCTGGAACAGGTTCGGCTCGGCCTGCAGCGCCGCCGAGAACGCCGCCTCGATGGGCACGAACAGCAGCACGAAATCGAGGCTGTGCAGGCCATCGAGGCGGTTGTAATCCTTGCTCGACAAGCCTTTGACGTGGTTGCGCAGCGACAGCACATGCTGCTTGAGCGCGGCTTCGTCGTTGTTGCTGACGAACTGCTGGTAGGCGGTAAGGCTGACCTTGGCATCGACCACCACCTGCTTGTCGCCCGGCAGCATGATCAGCACGTCGGGCTGGAAACGCTCGCCATCGGCGCTCTTGAGGCTGACCTGGGTCTGGTATTCGCGGCCCTTTTCCAGGCCCGCGTGCTCCAGCACCCGCTCAAGGATCAGCTCGCCCCAGTTGCCTTGGGTTTTCTGGCCCTTGAGCGCCTGGGTGAGGTTGGTGGCTTCGTCGGACAGGCGCAGGTTGAGCTGCTGCAGGCGCTCGAGCTCCTTGCCCAGCGAGAAGCGCTCGCGGGCCTCCTGCTGGTAACTTTCCTCGACACGTTTTTCGAACGCCTGGATGCGCTCCTTGAGCGGGTCGAGCAACTGGCCCATTTGCTGCTGGCTGGTCTGGGCGAAGCGCTGCTCGCGCTCGTCGAAGATCTTCGTGGCCATTTCGGCGAACTGGGCGCGCAGGGTGTCACGCGCTTGCTGCAGGTCTTCCAGGCGCTGCTGGTGGCTTTCCTGCTGCTCACGCAACTCGGCCTGAAGGCGAGCCGCCTGCGCTTCGAAGCGGCGCAGCTCGGCTTCACGGTTGGCGCGCTCCAGGCTCCAGGCGTGGGCGGCGTCGCGGGCGTTGTCGCGGTCAATCTGCAAGAGCTCCAGCTCGCGCCCCTGGGCGGCCAACTGGGCCTGCTTGACGGTGTTGGCTTCGCTCAGGTCGCTGATCTCGTCGCGGCCGGCGTCAAGCTGGGCCTGCAGGCCTTCGTGGGCCAGCTGGGCACTGCTCAGGCGCTCTTCGAGCAAGGCCCGCTCTGCGTCCCGGGCACCCTGGCGGCGCTGAACCTGCATGACCCATCCCAGGCAGGGCAAGGCACCCGCCACCAACCCCAGCAGAATGCTGGTCAGATCCACTGCCATGGTTACCCCGAACGATCTTTTGCGAATGCTGCGCAGCTTATCAGCAGCTTGATCAGCTTGCCTGCGAGGCCTCATCGCGGGCCAAGCCCACGCCCACAGTGCGCAGCGCGATCAGCTGTCGCACCACTGGCGCAATAACCGCCGCGCCTCCTGTGAGCCCTGCCCCGCCGCCAGCTCCAGCCAGTAACGGGCCTGCTCGGGCTCCTGGGCCTGGCATGCACGCCCGTACTCCAGCTGTGCGCGGCGATCACCGGCGCGTGCAGCCTGGCGCAGCAGCTCGTGGCCGATGCGCCGGTCGCGGGCGTTGCCACAGTCGCGGCACAGCATCTGCCCCAGGCGGCTCTGGGCCACCACCACGCCCTGGCGGGCCGGCTGTTTGAGCATCCGCCCGGCCAGGTGCTTGACGCTGGGTTTGTCGCCCAGGCGCGGGCTGTCGAGCAGCCACAAGGCAACTTTCAGGGAAAAGTGTTTTTTGGGGGGCAACGATGCATCCGGACTGGCGAGGTGTTTACCGCGAAACTTCATGACCGACAGCGTAGGTGACTCAAGAGGCGCGCCACTCTACTCTTTTTTTTTCGCCACGGCCCGGCGACTTTTGGCCAGGATCGATTTTATTTTCATGTTTTTTTCTTGACGTTTTTGCGAGGCGTAACTCCACCCCCACAGCATCACCCCGATTGTCGGACACTTGCTGAAACTGCTGGCACGCCCGTGCTAGAGCAAGCGCCCGGGACAATCCACAGAAGCTGTGGATAACTCGGTGGACAACCCCCTCGCGAAGCCCGCAAACCCCTATGAACCGGGGCTTACAGTCAAACTGTCGATTTTTTCACCAGTAAAAATTAGTGTTTTTTTTCATTGACTTAAGCTCGCAGTCAAGTCATTGGCGAAGCGTTTGCGGCCTGTTGCACGCGGCTAACAGCCACTGTCTCAAATGTGTACAAGTGCACCATCAAACGGCATGGGCGTGCTCGAAAACAGGCCATCCAAGCATTTGACGGGGCAGTTCCCCTCTTCACAGCACCGACAAGAATCGACATAATGGCCGGCTTCGCTGAAAACAACTGGATGCTTGCCAACCCTCGACCATTCGTGTAGGGTGCGCCCTGTTAGTACCCAGCTGAAAGTCAATTCCGGCCACACAGTCCTCGCATATGCCCTCGACCACGAGCAGGCAATGCCCCATCAGGACCGGCCCATTCGATGATCCACTTGGCAGCCAACGCTGCTCAAGCACGAATCACGTCTCAGATTGATCAGGATCTTCCCCGGTGCCTCGAACCCTGGCCCCGGTGTGCTGCCTGCCTTTTGTCGTACCTACCAGTCAGCCCAGCGCCCACCTTTGCTTGCGCCACTCTGGCTGCCCTGTTCCAGTCAGGTTCTGCGTCTCCTTAATAAAGACGTCACTGGAACGTTTCTATTGTGCACGGATCAAACCCCGTGTCTTACGCAGGAACATCCAACAATATGAGTAACCATCATCAAATTCAGGTTGCCGCTGGCACCCTCTCCAAAGCCTTCGCTCCACTGAAGTGCCTGATCGTAGCGCCCCGCAAGGGCAGCTTCAGTTTCACCCTGGTCGACGAGTATGGCGTCGCTTGCCACTCCGAGCGCCTGTACCCGGACCAGTACACCCGCGCCGAGCCCTTGCAGGCAGTGATCGAGCGCACCCGCCAGTCGCTGGTTGCATGAATGAATGGCGCGCGATTCATGCCATGAATCCATGCCCATGCAAGCTGCCTGACGGTTCTTGGCTTAATTGCCAGCGGGCATATGCCCCGCGACCTCAGGCAGCAATCGATTTAAAAACAGCCCTTTACACCATGCTTATCACACTACACTTCAACTCGAGCGGCCGTGGTCGCTTCCGACGGGCCTGACCACTCACCAGCTGCCAAGCTCCAGCGCCCGTCGGTCCTGATCTGTTCGAGGGCACCATGGGCATCGCTGCGAACGAGTTGAGTCGATACGTGATCCGGCCAACGCTGATCTACCTGAACCGCCACTGCGAAAGCGCCGAAGCATTGTTACTGGGCGTTGCCGCCAGCCAGTCGGCACTGGGCTCCGCCTTGCACGACAGGCGCGGCCACGGCCTGTACCGCATTGCCGAGCACCGCCACCGCTGCCTGTGGGACCAGTTCCTCGCCCGCGACCCGGAGCTGGCCAGCCTGGTCCGTGGCCTGGCCAGCCAGCACGCCTTCCTCGGCGGGCCGCACCTGGAACTCACGGTCAACCTGCGTTACGCCACCGCCATTGCCTGGATGCTCATCGAGGAGCAGGCCACCCCGCTACCCGCCGCCGACGACCTGCTGGGGCTGGCGCGCATCTGGCGCCAGACCTTCCACCCCCAGGGCCGCTTGCGTGACTTCACCAGGGCCTGGCAGCACTGCATCGAACCCGTTGCGACAGAGCCGTTCTGAGAGTCGTTCTGAGAGTCGTTCTCGTATACACCCCGGAAAAATGGAATTTTGGTCGGATTGTCCTACAAAACCGCTCTATCTCCTGCGTTACAGCCTATAGCGTGGAGCGAGATTTGTTGGTAGCTTTCCGCCCCGGAGATCCCAAGGAGTTTCTAATAATGAAAAAAGCAATGCTCAAAACCTCCCTCGGTATTGCCGTTGCCCTCGCTTCCAGCCACTTGCTCGCCAGCGGTTTCGCGCTGAACGAACAAAGTGTCAGCGGCATGGGGACAGGTTTCGCGGGTCGTTCTTCTTCTGCCGAAGATGCCAGCACCGTGTACGGCAACCCGGCGGGCATGGCGCGCCTCAAGCGCGAACAAATTACCGTGGGTGGCGCAGCCATCTTTGCAAAATCCGACATTTCCGGCCGTGGCAGCAACCTCGGGGGGGAAACCGATGGTGACATGGTCCCGGTCGTCGGCGTGCCGATGGGTTACTACGTCAAGCCGATCGACGATAACTGGAGCGTCGGCTTCGGTGTATACGTACCGTTCGGCCTGGTGACCGACTATGGCAGCGGCGACGCCGCACGCTACTGGGGCAAGAAGAGCCACGTCGAAGTGGTGACCTTCCAGCCCACCGTCAGCTATGCCTTCAACGACAAAGTGTCGATCGGCTTCGGTCCGACCATCAACCGCATCAAGGGCGAACTGGGCTCGAACACCGTCAACCCGTTCACCCCTGGCCGCAATGACGGCGAAGTGAAGATCAAGGGCGACGACACCGCCGTCGGCTACAACATCGGCATCATGGTCCAGGCCACCGACCGCACCCGCATCGGCCTGACATACCACTCGATGGTCGACTACAAGCTCGAAGGCGACACCAAGGTCAACAACGCGCTCCTCGGCCCGTTCAGTGGCAGCAAGTTCGACGCCGAACTGAAGATCAAGACCCCGGAGTCGGCCGACTTCTCGATCACCCACGAGCTGGATGACCAGTGGACCCTGTACGCAGGCACCACCTTCACCCGCTGGAGCCGCCTGAAAGACATCACCGTCACCAACGAGCTGCCGGCACGGGTTGCCGCCAACCCGGTCGGGCGCGGGCTGGGCACCATCACCGAGGAGCAGAACTGGCATGACACCTGGGCTGGTGCCATCGGTGCGGCCTACAAGGTGAACAAGGAGTGGACCCTGCGCACAGGCTTCTCCATGGACCAGTCGCCGACCAACAACCAGGACCGCTCGCCGCGCATCCCTACTGGCGATCGCAAGATCTTCAGCCTGGGCGCCGGCTACAGCCCGACCGACGACATGACCATCGACGTGGCCTACTCCTACCTGTGGGAGGAAGACACCAAGGTCAACCTGGCGAGCCCGACCAAGGGCCGCTACCAGGCCAAGTACGAAAACAGTGCTCACGGTGTCGGTGCATCCCTCACCTACCGCTTCTGAGCCACTGCCGCAGCATGAAGAAACCGCCCTCGTGGCGGTTTTTTCATGCCTGCACGTGCCAGCTGTCGCCCAGGCAGCCCTGCAGATACGCCATGAAGGCACGCACCTTGGTGGTCATGGCGTGGCGATCCGCCAGGCACAGGTATACGTCCATCGGTTCGGTCTGGGCATAGGCCTGGGCGTTGTCGCTGAACTCGAACAATGGCACCAACCGCCCGGCATCCAGGTGCGGTCGTGTGATGAACTCGGCCAGGCGGGTGATGCCGCCATCGTTCAGTGCCATCTGGGTCAGGGCGTCGATGTCGTCGCTGATCAGTACCGGGCCGAACTGCGCCTCGAAACGCAAGCCATCGCGCATGAACCCCCAGGGCAGGAAGCGCCCGTCCACCGGGTAACGGAACACCAGGCAGCGATGCTCGCGCAGCGCCTCGGGCGTGGCCGGCCAGCCGTTGGCGGCCAGGTAACCGGGCGAGGCACAGCAGATGAAGGGGATGCGCGCGATGTGCCGGGCCAGCAGATGATCTTCAAGCTGCGGGGTGATGCGCAGGCTGACGTCGACGTCCTCGCGGGCATGATTGACCTTGCGGTCAGTCATCACCAACTCTATCGAAAGCTGCGGATAGCGCGCGGCAAACGCCGGGATCAGCGGCGCCAGCACATGCCGACCAAAGGCCGAACTCGAGGCAATGCATAACCTGCCCTGCGGTTCGCTGTCGGGTGTGGTCACGGCTTGCTCGGCCAGGGCCAGGTCACGCTCGATATGGCTCACCCGCGCGTAGTACAGGCTGCCTGCCGGTGTAAGCGCCATACTGCGGGTGGTACGCGACAGCAGGCGGACCTGCAGATGAGCCTCCAGACGCGCCAGGTTCTGGCTGACTGCTGCCGGGCTAAGCCCCAGCACGCGGGCGCCCCCGGCAATGCTGCCGGCCTCGACCACCTTGATGAAACTGCGGATGGCGTTGAGCAGGTCCATGTCGTGCCCTTCGGATTCGTAAGAATCTCTTTATAAAGAACACACTGGGCAAGGTCTACAGGCGCTTGGGCAGTCATTGCTAACCTGCGCCCTCACCTTTCGCACAGGAATAGCCATGAACGAGCCTCTTGCACTGCGCAACCGACGCAAGCTGCACCCAGCTGCAACACCCTATGTCTTTGCCTTTTTCATGTCGGGGATCATGGCCATGCTGATGTGCTTCGTGATCACCGCAGCCACCGCCGGGGTGGGCGACGATTACCTGAGCAAGGTGCTCAAGGCCTACCAGCTGGCGATGCCGGTGGCCTTTGTTTGTGTGCTGATGGTACGGCCACTGGTGGTGCGCCTGGTGGCGCTGACGGTGCATCCTCATTAAGGCGAGGTTGGGCCTCAGGTGCCTGGCGGTGTTTTTGTAGCGACTATGAGATCGAGCGCCGCGCGGGCGGCGCTCGATCTTGAAGGCGCTGCAAACCTGTCGTCCTGCAACTGGTGGCCTACATGCAATCCCAAGGCAGGAACCAGGCCCCCTCAGCAACCTCAGGGCTGTGAAGCAATCGCCTTCTCGATCGCCGCAGTAAACGCCGGATCATCCGGCTTGGTCAGGCTGGAGAAATTGCCGATGACCTTGCCCTTGCGGTCCACCACGTACTTGTAGAAGTTCCACTTCGGTGCGCTGCTCTGATGCGCCAGCTCGACGAACAGCGGGATCGCATCCTTGCCCCGTACCGGCTGGGTCTTGGTCATGGTGAAGGTCACGCCGTAGTTGGCGTAGCAGACCTTGGCGGTCTTCTCGCTGTCGGCGTCTTCCTGCTTGAAGTCGTTGGACGGCACGCCCAGCATCTCAAGCCCTTGGCCGTGGTAGGCCTTGTAGGTCGTTTCCAGCCCTTCGAACTGCGGGGCGAAGCCGCAATAGCTGGCGGTATTGATCACCACCAGCGGCTTGCCAGCAAAGCGCTGGCACAGGTCGATCTGCTCCTTGCCACGCAGTTCGGGCAAGCTGCCCTGCAGCAGGGCCGGGCAGTCAGCAGCCCAGCTAGAAGTCGCGGCGGCCAGGGCCAGCAGGGGTAAGGTCAGCCAGCGTGCATGCATCAGGGGTGCTCCTGCAGGAAAATGCTTCCTGCAGGGTAGCGCCTAACACAGGCTCATGCCCAGCTGCAGCAACGCCAGCCCGCCCTGGTGCCAGCCCCACCAGGCCAGCGCCAGCAGCAACAAGACCGCAAGCGCCAGCAAGCCGCGCCCGAGCAGGCGGTTCATGCCGCCTGCGCCTGCAACCGGGCCACCGGCCGCTCGCGCACCGGCCAGTTGAGTGCGGCGGCCAGCAGGCTGAGCAGGATCGAGATCTGCCAGACCAGGTCGTAGCTGCCGGTCTGGTCATACACCACACCGCCCAGCCAGCCACCCAGGAACGCCCCCAGCTGATGGAACAGGAACACGATGCCCCCGAGCATGGACAGGTTGCGCACACCGAACAGCGTGGCCACGGTGCCATTGGTCAACGGCACCGTCGACAGCCACAGCAGGCCCATGGCGATGCCGAACAGGTAGGCGCTGACCTGGGTCACCGGCGCCCACAGGAACAGCACGATCACCACTGCCCGCAGCAGGTACAGCGCGGTCAGCAGGCGCGGCTTGGACATGCGCCCGCCCAGCCAGCCGGCGGTGTAGGTGCCGACGATGTTGAACAGCCCGACCAGCGCCAGCACCGTGGTACCGGTAATGGCCGGCAAGTGCTGGTCGACCAGGTAGGCCGGCAGGTGCACGCCGATGAAAACCACCTGGAAGCCACAGACGAAGAAGCCCAGGGCGAGCAACCAGAAGCCCGCATGCGAGCAGGCCTCGCGCAACGCCTGGCCGAGGCTCTGATCGGCGCCATGGGCAGGCATCGGGTTGTCGCGCAAAAGGCCCACCAGCGGCACGATCAGCGCCACCATCAGGCCCAGCACCAGCAGCGCCGCCGACCAGCCCAGCCACTGGATCAGGCCGAGGGTGCCGGGCAGCATGGCGAACTGCCCGAACGAACCCGCCGCGCTGGCTATGCCCATGGCCATGCTGCGTTTTTCCGGCGGCACGGCACGGCCGACCACGCCGAGAATCACCGAGAACGACGTGCCTGACAGCCCGATGCCGATCAACAGGCCGGCACTGAGCGACAGTGACCAGATCGAGTCGGCCATGCCCATCAGCACCAGCCCCGTGGCGTACAGGATGCCGCCGATGATCACCACCTTCGCCGCGCCCAGCCGGTCGGCCAGCGCGCCGGAGAACGGCTGGGCCAGGCCCCAGATGAGGTTCTGCAGGGCGATGGCAAAGGCGAATACCTCGCGGCCCCAGCCGAAATCGGCGCTCATCGGCGCCAGGAACAGGCCGAAGCCATGCCGCACACCCAATGACAGCGCCAGGATCAGCGCTGCCCCCAGAAGTACCCAACCGCTGGTCCGCCATACGGAAGTCATTGTCGTTGTCTCCAGCACATCGCAAGGTTTATGCGGGTATATACCCGCTTATGATCGTAATGCATCAAGCCAGCCGCTCCAGCAGGCGCACCAACTCGTCGCGCTGGCCTTCGCCCAGTTGTTCCACCAATTGCTGCTGGGCCTGCTGCCAGGCCGGATGCGCCGCTTCAAGCCGTGCCCTGCCCGCCTCGCTCAGCAGCACCAGCCGGTTGCGTTGGTCGTCGCCATCGGCCAGTTGCACCAGCCCGTCAGCCTCCAGCACCCGCAGGTTGCGGCCCAAGGTACTGCGCTCAAGGCCCATGGCCTCGGCCAGGCTGGTGATGCTCGGCCGGTCTAGCCGCTGCACGTGGCGCAGCAGGGAAAACTGGGCGACATTGATGCCGAAGCCGGCAAGGGCCTCGTCGTAGTGTCGGCTCACCCCACGGGCAGCACGACGCAGGTGGGTACAGATGCATTCACTGGTCAGCATGGTTACGTGTATATACCCGCAATATGGATGTTGCAAGAAGTTTCATGAGCGCCATCACGGCTGCAGGCGTCGACGGATCGGCTCGAATTCGCGTGTGGCCTTGCGTGGCAGCGGGTCCGGCGCGCCCTGCTCGATCGCCTGCCAATACCGCCAAGGCACCTTGGCCGCACCCAGCTCGTAGTCCATGCCGTCCCAGCTGTCCTCACGGAAGCTGTAGAACGCCCAATGCAACTGCTGGCGGTCGAGCACCGTCAGCACGTCCTCCAGGTACTGCCGACACCCAGGTAGGCGGCGCATGCAGCCGAACTCCCCGACCACCAGCCGCGAGCGCGGCAGCCCGACCGAAGCGGCCCAGTCCAATGGCTGCTGCAGGTACCGCGCGACCCGCTCGCCATCCCACTGCTGCGTCTGCCCGGCGAACGGCACCGGCCCCGGGTAGGCCAACGGCTGGCGACGGGCCATGTTCGGCGCACTGGTGGCGGCATAAGGCTCATACATGTGCACGCTGTACAGCACGCGGGGGTCGTCCGGTATCGACGGCCAGTAAGCGAAGGCATCAGCGGCGGCGTACCAACCGGCATCGAGCATGACCGGCGTCTTTGCGTCGACGTCGCGGATGGCCGCCAGCAGTTGCCGGTAAAGCGCCGGCAGGTCGCGCGCAGTACCCTGCTGGCCCAGGTACCACTGCTTCATCTGCGCTGCGGTGGCGTGCTCGGCCAGGCCACCGTGCTTTTCCGGCGCGGGCTCGTTGATGAGGTTGTAGGCGGCGATGGCCGGGTGGTCCCTGAGTGCCAGTGCCAGGTCACGCCAGAACCGTGTGGATTGCTCCCAGAAGCGCTTGTCCTGCCACAGGCGGTCATCGAAACGCCCCTGATTGTTCTGTGCCCAGCGCATGCCTGGTAGCGACAAGGGCGTGATCACAATTTTGAGGCCCGCCGCGTGGGCACGGTCAAGGACTTCCAGCAACTGTTGCAGATCGGCCTGCGCCAGCCCTTGATAATCATCCGCCGAGCCCAGGAGAAAGTCGCGTGCCGACGGCTGCCACTTGTCGTAGGAAAGCCGCACCCAACTGGCCCCATAGCCCTTGAGCGCAACGAAGTAGGCCTGGTCGGGGGGCAGTCGATTGAAGCTATTGCCGCCGTGGCGCGGCAGGCTCCAGAAATTGACGAGGTCGGCGGCGCCTGCGGGCAGGCCGCTCAGGGCCAGCAGGCAGGCGAGGATCCAGTGGCGCATGAGCGCTCCTTGCGAGGGCGAAGCTGCCGAGAATATGTCAGTCCATCAAAGGAAATTTCCGCGACAGCCGCAGGAAAATTCACACGCTGATAACCCGCTCAGCGCATCACCGCCAGCGCTACCACCACCGTCAATTCGAGCAGTTCCAGCAGTGCGCCAGCGGTATCGCCCGTGGTGCCCCCCAGCCGCCGGCACATCAGCTGGCGCAGCCAGGCGAATACCAGCAGTGCCGCCAGCAAAGCCGCCATCACTGCCCAGCCGCCCACCACGCCCACGGCCCCGGCGCTGCTCAGCAGTATCCAGCCAGCGGCCCGGCGCGGCAGATGCTCGGCCAATGCTGTGCCCAGTCCACCCGGGCGCACATAGGGCGTGGTCAGGAACAATCCGAGCATCGCCGCCCGCCCGACTATCGGCGCCACTACCAGCAGGCCGCCTGCGCCGTCCTCCACCAGTACCCACAAAGCGCAGAACTTCAGTAGCAGCACCAGCACCAGGGTGACCACGGCAATCGGCCCGCTACGCGGGTCCTTCATGATCTGCAAGGTGCGTTCACGGTCGCCGAAGCCGCCCAGCCAGGCATCGGCACTGTCGGCCAGGCCGTCGAGGTGCAGGGCGCCGCTGAGCAGCACCCACAATGCCAGCAACAGCGCCGCCTGCAAGGGCGCCGCCACACCTTGCAGCAGGTGGCCGGCCAGCCACAGCAGCAGGCCGAACAGCAGCCCCACCGCGGGATAGAACAGCACCGAGCGCCCCATCTGCGCAGGCGTCGGCATACCTGGCAGGCTCACCGGCAGGCTGCTGAGAAACTGCAGGGCAATCCAGAACGCCAGCATCTCAGCCGACCTCGCGCAAATGGCCATCAAGGCTAGCCTCAAGGCGCATCAACGCCCCATGGCCGACCTCGACTTGCAGCAACTGCTCACGGGGCAAACCACGCGCCCTTGCCAGCAACAGGCGCATCACCCCGCCGTGGGTGACCAGCAGCACGCGCTTGCCGGCATGCTCGCGGGCCAGACGTTCGACCGCTGCCACAACCCGCCCGGCAAACGCCAGCACCGGCTCGCCGGCCGGCGGCGTGAAGGCGTAGGGGTCATTCCAGAACAGGCCCAGGGCATCGGCTTCGGTTTGCATGATCTGCGCCGCGCTGCGCCCTTCCCAGTCGCCAAAGTGCAGCTCGCGCACATCCGCCTCGCGCTGCACCGGCAAGCCCAGGCGCGAGCCCAGCTCGTCGGCGAACAGCGCGCAGCGTTGCAGCGGTGAGCTGACCACGATGTCCCAGGGGCCAGCCTGTGCCACGGCCTGACGCATCTGCGCCCAGCCGGTGGCGGTCAGTGCGTCGTCCAGGCTGCCGCGCAGGCCGCCACCCAGTTCGGTTTCGCCGTGGCGCAGCAGGTCGAGGATCATGCCGGGCGGTCCGCCACCGCCGCTTCGGCGAAGGTCGCCATTTGCCCGTGCAGGGCACAGGCCAGGCGCAGCAGCGGCACAGCCAGCGCCGCACCGCTGCCTTCGCCCAGGCGCAGGCCCAGGGCCAGCAGTGGCTCGGCCTGCAACGCGGCCAGCAGGGTCTTGTGGCCCGGCTCGGCGCCCTGGTGGGCGAACAGCAGCCAAGGCCGGCATTGCGGGTTGAGGCGTACCGCCACCAGGGCGGCGACGCTGCAGATGAAGCCATCGACCAGCACCGCCACGCCGTGCTGGGCACAGGCCAGGTAGGCGCCGGCCAGCGCGGCGATCTCGAAACCACCGACACAGGCCAGGGCCTGCAGCGGTTGGTCGGCGCGCAACCCGTGCAGTACCAGCGCCGCCTCGATCACCTCGGCCTTGTGCCGCACACCGGCGCTGTCCAGGCCGGTGCCCGGCCCGCTCAGTTCACGCGCCGGGCAGCTCAGCAAGGTGCTGGCCAGGGCCGCTGCCGCCGTGGTGTTGCCAATGCCCATCTCGCCGCCGATAAACAGCTGGGCGCCGTCCTCGACCGCACGCAGGGCGCTGTCGCGACCGGCCTGCAGAGCCGCGGCCAGCTGGCTGTCGGTCATCGCCGGCTGGCGGGCGAAGTTGGCCGTGCCCGCGCCCAGGCGCAGGTGGTGCACGCCGGGCAGTTCGAGGGACGGGTCGATGGTGCCGAGGTCCACCACTTCAAGGCGCGCATCAAGCTGGCGGGCCAGCACGCTGATTGCCGCGCCGCCGCCGACGAAGTTGCGCAGCATCTGCCCGGTCACTGCCTGCGGGTAGGCGGAGATGCCCTCCTCCACCACGCCGTGGTCGCCGGCGAAGATGCTGATCGCGACCTTGTCCACGCTGGGCCGTTCGCGCCCCTGCAAGGCGGCCAGGTGAATCGCCAGGCCCTCGAGCTGGCCGAGGGAACCGGCAGGCTTGGTCAGTTGCTGCTGACGGGCGCGGGCCTGGTCCATGGCGGCGGTGTCGAGGGATTGGCAGGCATCACGCCACCACATCTGGGTCATAGAGCGGGTCCTTTGAGCATGAGAGGGAGGCCGGCCACGGTCAGCACCACGCGCTGGCAGCGCTCGGCCACGGCCTGGTGCAACAGCCCGGCGTGGTCGACGTAGCGGCGGGTCAGTTCGCCCATGGGCACCACGCCCAGGCCGGTTTCGTTGCTGACCAGGATGATCGTGCCCGGCAATTGCTCAAGGCACGCCAGCAGCGCATCGCGCTCCTGCACCAGGCGTTGCTCGTCGTCGAGCATCAGCAGGTTGGTCAGCCACAGCGTCAGGCAGTCCACCAGCAGGCAACGCCCTGCGCCGGCTTCGGCACGCAGCACCTTGGCCAGGGCCAAGGGTTCTTCGATCAGCCCCCAGTCGACCGGGCGGCGTTCACGGTGCAGGCGTACCCGTTCGTTCATCTCGCCATCCAACGGCTCGCTGGTGGCGATGTAGGTCACCGGCAAGCCGCTGCTGCTGGCCAGTTGCTCGGCCAGGCGGCTCTTGCCCGAGCGGGCGCCGCCGAGGATCAGGTTACGCATGGGCAGTGATTCCACACAGCTGGCGCAGGTGCGCGGTGTCCAGGTGCTGCTCGACCAGGTCGGCCAGGCGCTCGATATCGCGCTCGCGCAGGGCCTCGTAGTCGATAGGCTGTACATCGGCGAGCCCGGCCCAACGCAGCAGTGCCGCGCACGACTGGCTGCCTTCGAACAGGCCGTGCAGATAGGTGGCGAGAATCTGCCCGTCGGCACTGATGGCACCGTCGCAGCGGCCGTCTTGCAGCTGCACGGCGGGATGTTCCAGGGCCGGGCCACGGGTGACACCGGCGTGAATTTCATAGCCCGCGATCGCTGACTGCTCCAACGCCAGCGTGCCGCTGACGTTGCGCAATTGCTTCTCGGCCTCAAGCACCGTCTCGTAGTCCAGCAGGCCAAGCCCGGCACTGGAGCCGGCCGGGCCTTCCAGGCCAAGCGGATCGTGAACCTCGCGGCCGAGCATCTGCAAACCGCCGCAAATGCCGATCAGCTTGCCGCCGTAGCGCAAGTGCCGGGCGATGGCCGTGTCCCAGCCACGCGCGCGCAACTGCGCCAGGTCACCGCGCACGCTCTTGGAGCCGGGCAGGATGATCAGGTCGGCGGGCGGGATCGGCTGGCCCGGGCCGATGAATTGCAGGTCGACCTGCGGGTGCAGGCGCAGCGGGTCGAAATCGGTGTGGTTGCTGATGCGCGGCAGCACCGGGACTATCACCTTGAGCAGACGTTCGCCTTTGACCGCCTGGCGCACGTCGATGCCGTCCTCGGCCTCCAGGTGCAGGTCGGTGACAAAGGGCAGCACGCCAAGCACCGGCTTGCCGGTGCGCTGCTCCAGCCAGTCCAGGCCCGGTTGCAGCAAGGCGATATCGCCGCGGAAGCGGTTGATGACGAAACCTTTGACCCGCGCCTGCTCGCTCGGCGAGAGCAGCTCCAGGGTACCCACCAGGTGGGCGAACACCCCGCCACGGTTGATATCGGCCACCAGGATTACCGGGCAGTCGACCGCTTCGGCAAAACCCATGTTGGCGATGTCGCCGGCGCGCAGGTTGATCTCGGCGGGGGAGCCTGCGCCTTCGACCATCACCACTTGATAGGCCTGTTCAAGCCGCTCATGGGAGGCCAGCACCGCCTGCATGGCAATGGCTTTGTAGCCGTGGTAGGCCACGGCGTTCATGCTGGTGACCGCGCGCCCATGGATGATCACCTGGGCCCCGGTGTCGCTGTTGGGCTTGAGCAGCACCGGGTTCATGTCGGTGTGCGGCGCCAGCCGGCAGGCTTGGGCCTGCACCGCCTGGGCGCGGCCGATTTCGCCACCGTCGGCGGTCACTGCGCTGTTGAGCGCCATGTTCTGCGGTTTGAATGGCACCACGGCAACGCCTTGGCGCAGCAGCCAGCGGCACAGGGCGGTGACCAGCGTGCTTTTGCCGGCATCGGAAGTGGTGCCTTGCACCATCAGGGTGGTCATGCCGATTCCTTTTGATATTCCAGCAGTGCCTCGCGCAGGCGCAGCTCCTGCGCCGCATTGGCCGGCAGGCCGAAACGCAGCGCCGCCGGTTGCTCGAACAGGCGCACGAGGATGCCGCGCCGGGCGAGGAATTCATGTAACTGCGCCGCACGCTCGGTGGCCACGTACTGGAACAGGTCGCAGCCCCCCGTCGGCGCCAGGCCGGCTTCGCCCAGCAACGCCACCAGCCGCGCGCGGGCCTTGGCGCAGCGGTCGATCTGCATCAGGTGGGCCAGTTCATCGGCCAGGCACACCTTGCCCAGCACCCGGGTCGGGCCGCTCACCGTCCACGGCCCGAGCAGCTCGGCCAGCGCCTGCAGCAGTGCCGGTTGCGCCATCACGAAGCCCAGCCGCACCCCCGCCAGGCCGAAGAACTTGCCGAACGAGCGCAACACGATCAGCCCAGGCCGATCGACATGGCCGCACAGGCTGAGCCGCGGGGTGTTGTCGATGAACGCTTCGTCGACCACCAGCCAGCCGCCCCGCTCTGCCAGCCGGGCATGCCAGGCCAACAGACGCTCACGGGGGATCAGCCGGCCGGTGGGGTTGTTGGGGTTGACCAGCACCAGCACGTCGAGGCTGTCGATTGCCTCATCGACCTGCTCGTCAGCCAGTTCGACCAGCGTGTGCCCCGCGCGCTGCCAGGCGTGGGGATGCTCGGCGTAACAGGGTGTCAGCACCCCGACCCGCCCAGGCGCGCGCAGCTGCGGCAGGGCCTGGATCGCCGCCTGGGAACCGGCCACGGCCAGCAACAGATCGGCGTGATAGTAGGTGCGCGCCGCCTGCTCCAGGCCGTCCTCGGTTTCCGGCAGTCGCGCCCAGGCCTCCTGGGGAATCGACGGCACGGCATAGGGCCAGGGCGCGATGCCGCTGGACAGGTCGAGCCAACGCTCGCGGGCAATTGCGTACTGCGCCACCGCCCGCAGCAGGCGGCCACCGTGTTCAAGCATTCAGGTAACTCCCCAGGCAGATCACCAGCAACCATAGCCATACCCCGCGCTGCACCAGGCTCCAGCCGCGCTCGATGGCGTCGGCGTCGGCCATCGGCCCCTCGCCCAGGCGTGGCCGCTCGTGCAGCTCGCCGTGGTACACCGCAGGCCCGCCCAGCTCCACGCCCAGCGCACCGGCGCCGGCGGCCATCACCGGGCCGGCGTTGGGGCTGTCCCACAGCGGCCCCTGCTGGCGCCAGCAGCGCAGCGCCAGGCGGGTCTTGCCGAGCACAGCGTAGGTCAGCGCCACCAGGCGCGCGGGAATGTAGTTGAGCACGTCGTCGATACGCGCCGCGCACCAGCCGAAGCGTTCGAAGCGTTCGTTGCGATAACCCCACATGGCATCGAGGGTATTGCTCAGGCGATACAGCACCACCCCCGGCGCACCGGCCACGGCAAACCAGAACAGCGCGGCGAACACTGCATCGCTGCCGTTCTCCAGCACCGATTCGGTGGCTGCCCGGGCTACGGCGGGCTCGTCCAGCTCGCGGGTTTCGCGGCTGACCAGGTAACCGACGCGGCGCCGCGCTTCGTCCAGGTCACCCTGGCGCAGGGCCTGGGCCACCGGCAGCACATGCTCGCCGAGGCTGCGCAGGCCCAGCGCGCAGTAAAGCGCCAGCACATCGACCATCCAACCAACGTATGGCAGCCAGGACAGGATCAGCGCCAGCAGGGTCAATGGCACCACGGCGAGGAACCAGGCGCTGACACCATGGCTGCGCCAGCCACGGCCACCGGCGTTCAGGCGCCGCTCCAGGTTCGCCGCCAGGTTGCCGAAGCCCACCAACGGGTGGCGGCGTTGCGGCTCGCCGAGCAAGGCGTCCAGGGCCACGCCCGCGACAGTCAGCAAGGCCACGCTCATGGCCGGTCTCCCCAATGGTTCTCGTACAGCATTTCGCTCAGAGGCCGTTGCTCGGCCCAGTTTTCCAGCGCCAGCATCGGCGCCGGGTAGAACTCGATCACCGGCCCCAGGCACAGCACCGCCACCGGCTTGGCCCCGGCGGGCATGCCCAGCAGCTCGGCCAGCGCCTGTGGCTCGAACAGCGACACCCAGCCCATGCCCAGGCCCTCGGCACGCGCCGCCAACCAGAGGTTCTGGATGGCACAGGCCAGCGAGGCCAGGTCCATTTCCGGCAGGGTGCGACGGCCGAAGATGTGCGGCTCGCGGTTGTCCATCAACGCCGCCACCCACAGTTCGGCGCAGTCGTTGATGCCCTCGACCTTGAGTTTCATGAACTCATCGGAGCGCTCGCTCAAGGCGTCGGCGGTGCGTACCCGCTCGTCCTCCACCAGCGCCTGGATACGCGTGCGCAGCTCGGTGCGGGTGATGCGGATGAAACGCCACGGCTGCATCAGGCCGACGCTCGGCGCCTGGTGCGCGGCGGCCAGCAGGCGTGCGAGCAGCTCCGGCGCCACCACGCCACCGGCAAAATGACGCATGTCGCGGCGCTCACCGATGGCCCGGTAGACGGCCGCGCGCTCGGCGTCGCTGTAGGCGTGGTCGCTCATGGTCGCAGCAGCGCCGCCGCCGCGTCGGGGTTGGAGGGGAAGTAGAAATGCACGTAGGAGGCGGTCAGCCGGCCCAGGCGGTACACCGCTTCGTTGCCACGGCCGCCGTTGGGGCTCAGGCCACGGGCGATCGGTTCCAGCGTGGTGCTGGTCAGCGAGTGGTGGTAGGTGTGCCCGCGCAGGGTGCCTTCCGCCAGTTCGACCGCCTGCAAGGCCAGGGCGGCCAGGCGCTTCTGCATGGTCGCCTCGCCCGGCAGCAGGCCGAGCAGCGCGGCGCGTTCGCCGGCCACGTCGGTCAGGGCATCAAGCAGGTAGAGCATGCCGCCGCATTCGGCCAGCAAGGGCTTGCCCTGGGCGTGGTGGGCGCGGATCGCCTCCAGCATCGGCGCGTTGGCGGCCAGTGCGTGGTGGTGAAGCTCCGGGTAGCCACCGGGCAGGTACAGGCTATCCACCGCGGGCAATTCGCGGTCATGCAGCGGCGAGAAGAATTCGAGGTGCGCGCCGAGGTTGCGCAGCAGCTCCAGGTTGGCGCCGTAGGTGAAGGCGAAGGCTTCATCACGGGCCACGCCGATGCGCACACCCTTGAGCGAAGTCGCAAGCGCTGCCGGCGCTGGCGCGGCAAAACTCACCGGTGGTGGCAACGCCGCATCGCAACTGGCGGCGAGTGCTTCGGCGGCGGCGTCCAGGCGCGCATCCAGGTCATTCAGCTCGCTGGCCTGGACCAACCCCAGGTGGCGGCTGGGCAGCTCGATGCCGCGCTCGCGGGACAGCCCGCCGTACCAGCGCAGGCCTTCGGTCAGGCTGCCTTCGAGCAGTTGCGCGTGACGCAAGGTGCCGACGCGGTTGGCCAGCACACCGGCAAACGGCAGGTCCGGCTGGTAGCGCGCCAGGCCCAGGGCCAGGGCGCCGAAGGTCTGGGCCATGGCCGTGCCGTCGATCACGGCCAGCACCGGCACGCCGAAGTGGCGCGCAAGGTCGGCACTCGACGGGGTGCCGTCGAACAGCCCCATCACCCCTTCGATCAGGATCAGGTCGGCATCGCCGGCCGCTTCCCACAGCAGGCGACGGCTCTCATCAGCACCGATCATCCACAGGTCCAGCTGGTACACCGGCGCGCCGCTGGCACGCTCGAGGATCATCGGGTCGAGGAAGTCCGGGCCGCACTTGAACACCCGCACCTTGCGCCCGAGGTTGCGGTGCAGGCGCGCGAGGGCGGCAGTGACGGTGGTCTTGCCCTGGCCGGAGGCTGGCGCGGCGATCAGCACCGCCGGGCACTGACGTGCTTCACTCACAGTTCAACGCCCTTCTGCGCGCGGATACCGGCCTGGAACGCATGTTTGAGCATGCCCATCTCGGTGACGGTATCGGCCAGTTCGACCATCTCGGGCTTGGCCGCACGGCCGGTGACGATCACGTGCTGCATCGGCGGGCGGGCCTGGATATCACTGAGTACCTGGTCGAGGTCGAGGTAGCCGTGCTTGAGGGCGATGTTCAGTTCATCGAGCACGACGAACTGGATCGATGGGTCCTGCAGCAACTGGCGCGACACGGCCCAGGCGGCTTCGGCAGCGGCGATGTCGCGCTGGCGGTCCTGGGTTTCCCAGGTGAAGCCCTCGCCCATCACGTGGTAGCTCACCTGCTCGGGGAAGCGCCGGAAGAACAGTTCCTCGCCGGTGCTGTTGCGGCCCTTGATGAACTGCACCACACCGCACTGCATGCCGTGCCCCATGGCCCGGGCGAGCATGCCGAAGGCCGAGCTGCTCTTGCCCTTGCCGTTGCCGGTGAGGACCAGCAGCAAGCCGCATTCGTTAGGGGAGTTGGCGATGCGCTCGTCGATGAGCGCCTTCTTGCGCTGCATGCGCGCCAGGTGGCGTTCGTCGCGTTCGGGGGATTCGCTCATCAGGGTTCTCCGCAGCTGTCGCAGCCTGGCGACAGGTAAAAGGCGGGCAGACGGAGAACACGCAGGGGCCGTGGCCTGGGCCACATCGCACTGCGCATCACCCTCCGTGATGCCGTTGGCAGTTCCAGGCCGGTCTCCGGGCTTGTGAGCGGGCACCTGGCCCTTGCCTGCGCGCCTTCCCGGGTGCTTGCACCCAGTGGCCCTGCGCGGTTTTGCACTCACTTACCGTTGCGGGGGCAGCGCCGGAATCGCGCCTGCTGGCGCCCACCGGCTTCCCAGTTTCACCCTGCCAAACCACGGTTCGCAGGGCACCTGAAACACGCCGCGAAGGTTAGAGGGTTGCACCGGGAGCGTCAATCGAACGTGGGCCGAACTGGCATGGATCAATGGCCAATCCGTCGGCTTGTGCCACACTGATGGCAATGATATCACTTAGCCATCAACTTCGCTGACCTCAATGACAATGACAAGGAGTGCCCAGCATGCAAGGCCTGATCATCAACAATACCCAGTTCGAATTCCTGCGCCCGGCGCTGGAGCGCTGGGTCGACTGCATTGATCGTTTCAACCAGCTGCAAGGGGACGCTGACGCGCCCTACTGGCATGGCAGCGCCGCCAACGTCGGCATGCTCGCGGCAGCGGCCTGGCAAGGCGAGCTGGTGGCACTGCAGCAGTACCAGAGCAAGAAGCAACGTGACGAGGGTGAACGCGAGGGGCGGTGCGACCTGTCGATCAGCAACGCCGAAGCCTCTGTGCACCTGCATGCCGGCCAGCGCTGGCCACGTATCGCCCGCCTCGACCTGGCCTCGGCGCTGCAGGAAACCGCCGCCCAGGCCAAGCACATCGGCTATGCCAGCCAGCTCAAGGCCGGCGCGCTGTTCGTCACCCCCTGGAAAGCCGGCCAGCACGCCAGCCCCGAAGAGCTGCAGGACCTGGTCGACGACCTGCAGAAGCACACCGCCTGCGCCATCGCCTGGTACTTCCCCTACGCCTACCGCAAGCTGCACAACGAACTGGGGCAGTACTTCCCCGGCGTGGCGCTGCTGCTCAAGCAAGCCTGAGTGGCCGACTCAGGCCGTACTCACGTTGGCAGGGGGGCTGTCAGCCGCAAAGAAGCGCTGCGCAAGCCCCGGCGTCTTGAAACGTGCCTCGTAGGCCTGGGCGTCGAACACCAATCCCGTGCGCAGATCGTAGAAGGTCCCCGACGCAGGTTTGGGGATCTGCTGCAGGGTCACATGGATAAAGCGGTAGTGTTCACCGTAAACCTGCTCCAGCTTGACGATCCGAAAGTAGCGCCCCGGCAGGAACAGTGTCTCGCTTTCATCCCAGTAAAGGGAAAACGCGCTGATCGGCGTGCCGTCCTGGTACCAACCGGCCGGCAACTCGAATACCACCGAACTGTCGTCGAACACCCCCAACAGGTTCCCAGGCGCGCTCACGGCCGATCGCGATGCGAACTCGGCAACCATGAAGGGGTTCTCGGTGAATGAGGTCAGGTCGGTATTGACCAGCACATCCCCGACCCTGATCTGGCCGTTTCGATAATTCCCGCCACCCGTGCCGCGCGAGGCATTGCCTCCGCGGTAGAGGCCGGCCCCGTTGTTTCTGGGCAAGCGCTCGAGGCTGTCGGCAAGCGCCTGGATGTAGTCGTCCTCGTCCCCGTAGCGATAGCTACCCGAACGGAACACATCATTCACCCTGGATTCGTCGCTGGTGTAGTACTCGATCAGGGAGTTGAAAAATTCGCGGCCCGAGCGATAGGAGTAACGCGTCTGGCCCTCGACCCGTACACAATCCAGACCTCGTTCGTCCAGATCAGGGGCTTGGCCGGGGGCCAGCCGTGGCACCTCGCTGGCATCAAGCAACGCTTTATGGCGACGCAACACCTGGGCGGCAACCATCTTGCTCCGCGTTTCGTCGATGGCCACGTGGCGGTCCCAGAACCCAGAGGTGACGTTGGGCATGCCTTCCACGGCAGGTGGCGCTCCGCCCGCCAGCTGCGGCGGCACCAGCAGTTCCCAATCCCCGGCGGCGTTCAGGCGCACCGGATACAGCGGGCCGAAAGCGAAGGGATTATGGGCCGGCACGATCTGCCAGACGTGCAGGTCGTGGTTGTAGCGCACGCGATAGGACAGGTCATCGAGTTCGATCCAGCAAGCGCCATCGGTTGCGACTCTGATGCCGCGCAAACGCCCGTCGCTTACCAACTCGCCACTGACGATTGCATTGGATTCAAGGTGCTCCACCGGCTGCGGGGCCGCCTGTGCCACCTGCCAGCGATCCAGATCGATATCCGTCTCGCTGACCGATGATTCATAGCTCAGCGAGGCATAACTCGACTGGAACCCCAGATCGACCATGTTCAATGCCGCGAATAGCGAGTCGAGCATGGCCTCGCGCAGCGCCGCCTTGCGGCTCTGCTCGTCCGCCGCATGCAGGGACGCATCGACGTCCAGCCCCAGCTTGGCGAGACTGGCGCCCAGCAACATCAGGGTCATGGGCCAGCCGAGGGGGGCGAAGCCGCCGAACACCTTGATGAACGCCGCGAGATAACCGCTCCACATCGCCTTGCGCAACTCGGCATTGCCCAAGATCGCCGACGCGTTGTCACTCATCTCGGTAGTGGCCTGGGTAGCCAGGTGAGTGAAGATATCGGGGCTGACGGTTCGCTTCATGAAGCCAAGCAGGTGCAGGGCTGCCTGGTCGGTCGCGCTGCTGGCGATACTCTGCAGGTGAGTCCTGACCGCATGGGCGCGTGACGGATCGCGCGCGTCGGTATGGGCCGCCAGCGCATGCCGAGCCAAGGTGTCGCGGTCCTGCAGCTGCGTACGCAACCAACCTGCCATGGCCAGTTCCGAAGCGAAGCTGATGAGCGCTTGCGAGGCCCATGGGCGGTAAAGCAGGGTGCGACCGCTGTCTACCGTAAAGCTGTAGAGGCAGCCGCGGTCGCCTTGATCGAGCACATAGCGGTTGACGGCAAAGGGCTGTGTGGTGCTGTCCCGCTCGAGCTTGGCCAGCGTCGGCAGCTCGCCATCGGCCAGATCGTCAGCAGCCATCGCACGCAACAATGCCCAGTCGCTGCGGCTGATGCGCCCTGCTCTCAACGCGCCGGCCCCCTGCCCCAGCACGTTCACCTTCGCCAGTGCGCGAAAGTGCCCGGAGTAGTTGGCCCAGAAGCCCGTGACTGCGTCGCGATAGGCCACCGCGAAGTCCAGTGCCCACAGATCCTGCTGGACCTTGCTGCCCAGCATCGCCACTTCGTTACGCTCATCGAAGTCGCTGGCGTGCGGCCCCTGGCGATAGAAGCCGCCATAAAGATCAAGCTCGTCCGGTGCCTCCTGGAACCGAGCATCGAAACGATTGATCAGCAACTCGACCAGGTGCATCGATTTGCGCGGCGGCCCGCTGTGCCGCCACCCCGTGAAGCTGCGGCTGCTGTTACTGGCCCCGTCAAACTGGTGCCACCAGACGAAACGCGGATCGATGGCCTTGCCCGTATGCTTGAGCAGCATGCGCTGCGCGTGCTGGCTCGCCAGTACATACGGGTCGGGATACTCGCGAATCACCTCGTCCACCAGGCGCACCAACGGCCGCCCCGCCTCTACGGCGTCGAGACTCTGCTCCACGCGCTCCTTGATACCGCTCATAACCCCACTCCTTGATGTCGTGATCGAACACGCATCCTGGCTGGGCCATGAACGTCGGGGGCGGTAGGTATGTACCTGCGCACGTGTGCCCGGCTTACCCACGACGCCGGGCACAAATGGCTAGACGCGCCGAAGCGCGTCAGTCAGGGAAGAACCGGCTCGCCAGCTCCGCATTCCCCAGCCGGGCAGCGTAGGCGGCCTTGTCGAATACCGCACCGGTGCGCAGTTCATAGACCTGGCCGCTGGCCGGCCTGGGCACCTCGCTGAGCCTGACGCTGACGAAGTGGTAGTCGCCACCGCGGATTTCCCTGAGCGCCTCGACGCGGAAATACGAGCCAGGCAGGAACAGGGTTTCCGCCTCGTTCGGATGGCTGGAGAAGGAACTGATGGGCGTGCCATGCTGATAGCTGCCGGCAGGCAGCTCGAACACCACCGAACTGTCGTCGAAGACGCCTTCCACCCCGCTGCCCGCCACCAGATCGTTGTCGGCGGCGAACAGGCGCACGATGTAGGGGTTTTCGGTGAAGGAAGTCAGGTCGGTGTTGACCAGCACATCGCCCACCTTGAACTGCCCGCTGCGAAAATGCGTACCACTGGTACTGCGTGTGCCATGGCCGCCACGATACAGCGGCACCTCGCTGTTGTAGGGTAGCTTTTCCAGGTCATCGGCGAGATTGTCGAGGTACTCGACCTCGTCGCCGTAATCGAACTCGCGCTCGCCTTCGCGCAGGAACCGATTGATCTTGGCACCGTCTTCTTCCGTGTACATGAAGATCCGGTGATTACGGTATTCGCCGTCATGGCGGTAGGTGTAAACGTGCTCGCCTTCAATGTCGATGAAGTCAAATCCATCTTCATCCACCAGCGGCTCATCCTCGTCATCCAGCACATCGATTGCCCGCCCCTGCAACAGAGCTCGCTGACGCGCTCGCGCGGCATTCGACAGGGTCTGGCTGCGGTCCAGGTGGGTGTGCATGTACTCATCCCAGAACGCCGAGGGCTCGCTGGCCAAGCCATCGGCCGGCGCCCCACCCAGCAGGCGTGGCGGCGCCAGCAACTGCCACTCGCCCGAAGCGTTCATCCGCACCGGGCGCAAGGGTCCGAAAGCGTAGGGGGTTTCCGGGGGTACTATCAGCCAGGACGACAGCTCCGGGCTGAAGCGCACCCGGTAGGGCAATCCTTCCAGCTCGATCCAGCAACTGCCGTCCGGGCCAAGCCGAATCCCCTGCAGGCGGTCGCTACCCATCGGCTTGCTGTCAAGCAGCTCGTTGGCCTCATCCCCCTCGAGGCTCAGCGTGGGGGCCTGCTCGACCTCCCATTCGACCAGCGATGCGTCCAGTTCATGGAACGGCGCCTGGTAGGCCAGGGACGCCAGGCTGCTGCCAAAGCCCACGTCCACCATGTTCAAGGCGCCGAAGATCGAATCGAGGATCGCCGTGCGCATCGCCGCCTTGCGCTCCTGGGCATTGCGGGCGTGCAGCGCACCGTCCACATCCAGGCCAACCTTCGCCAGGGTGGCGCCGAGCAGCACCAGCGACACCGGCCAGCCCAAGGGCAGGAAGCCGCCGAATACTTTCAGGAAAGCTCCTAGATATCCTCGCCACAGGGCCTTGCGCAGCTGGCTGTTATCCACCAGGCGGGCGGCGGTGTGCTGCATGTCCTGCCGGGCATGCTCCACCAGAGCATCAAAAAGGTGCTCGAGAGGGCTGCGTTGATGCTCGAGTAACGCCAACGCTGCCGCATCGCTCGGACTCTCGCCCAGCGCTTGCAGGGCCTGTTGCACCGCTTGCACAGCCTCGAGGTCCTGCGGGTCGGCAATCAACGCCTGCTGGAACGCTGCCCGGCCCTGGGCCGTGGCCAGGTGCTCGCGCAGCCATCCCGCCATGTCCTGCGGGTTGTCGAAGCCTCGCAGCGCCTGTTCGGCCCAGGGGCAGTACAACAGGACCCTGGTACCGGCCCCATGGATCGCATACAACGCCGCCCCACTGGCGACACCCAGCCCATAGCCGCTTGCACGCAGCTCGACACTCGACTGTTCACGCAGCTGTGCCAGCGAGGGTGCTCGCTCCCCGGCCGAAAGCCCCGGCACCACATGAGCGCGTAACAGCGCCGCGTCCACGCTGTCGATATGCCCGCCCTGCTCGGCACGGGCACACTGGCCCAGCAGGTTGACCTTGGCCAGGAGCCTGAAGTCATCTTGGTGCGCGGCCCAGAATGCCGATATCTGGCGCCGGTACAACTGGGCGAAATCCAAGGCCCAGAAGTCCTGCTGGACATTGCGGGCCAACAGCGGCACTTGGTTGCGCTCATCGTAGGTGTTCGCATGAGGCCCCTGGAGATAGAAGCCGCCATAGAGATCGAGCGAGTCGGTGGCTTCCTGGAAGCCGGGGTCGAAGCGCTCGACCATCAACTCGGTGAAGCGCAGTGACTTGGCCGGCGGACCGCTGTGCGCCCACCCCGTAAAGCTGCGATGGCTGGAGCTGGCATGGCTGAATTGATGCCACCAGACCTGCCGAGGGTCCCAGTCCTTGCCGGTATGCTTGCGCAGAATGACCGACGCCTGGGTCACGGCCAACTGGTAGGGATCGGGATAAGCGCTCAGGACCTCGTCGGCCAGCCGGGCCAGCTCGCGCCCGGTGCCCAGTACCTGCAGGTTGCGCTGCAAGATGCTTTCGATGCCGCTCATGACATGCTCCTTTCGATGAAGAAGCACGCATCCTTTACCAGCCACCACGACCATTCGCGGTATATAAAGCGGCCCTCGCCAAGCCAGTGCGTAGAACCGCCCTGCGCCCGTCTCGCCCGGAATTCACGTGGGTAATGAAACGCGCAGGCGCCGACGCGTTATCGCCGCCTTTCTAACAGGGCACGTTGGTTGGACAGCAGGACTCGTGGAAGCGCAAACCGCGCGGTGGCGTATTGGTTGCGGACGATATGGGCAACCTCGCCTGGCGCATCAGCAAGGCGCCCTGAGGGGCGCACGGCCAGGTGGGTGGCCCACCGGGTTCAGGGATTCTGCGCCAGGTGCCCAGGTGGCAACACTCGCTTGGCCTGCAGGTAGGCCTTGGCCCAGTAGTTGCTGGAGAGATAGTCCAGGCGCACCGTGCCGCCGGTGGACGGCGCATGGACGAAACGCCCTTCGCCGACATAGATACCGGCATGGCTGACCTGTGCTCCGCCATTGGTGGCAAAGAACACAAGGTCGCCGGACTGCAAGGCATTGATGTCCACACTGGGCGCGCGCATGACGATCATGTCGCGAGTGGTGCGTGGCAGGCTGATGCCCGCAGCATCACGGTACACGTAGCCGATCAGGCCGCTGCAATCGAACCCCGAATCAGGGGTGTTACCCCCCCAACGATACGGCGTGCCGACCAGGCCGATCGCGCGGAACAGCACATCCTCCGCCGCAGGCGATGCCGCCGGCTGCTGGCTGAAGACCATGGGCTGTTTGACCGGCGCCGGGGCAGGTGCACGGCTGGAGCAGGCAGCAAGCAATGCCGCCAGGGAGAGAAATGCGAAGCGCGCCAACATCGCCATGATGCGAACGTCCTGTCAGACAAGCCTCGGCCAAGGCCGAAGATGAAAATAGGTGAGAAATTAGATTAGACGCTTTCTGTAAATGCGCACGGCGGCGAGCTTTTCAGCTACGCCGCCGCGGCAGGGTACAGCATTTTGATATCAAATCAATTGCGCGAAATGGTGGTCGGTGCCATGGCCAGCGCGCGCTTGGCTTCGATGAAGGTCTTGCTCCAGTAGCGATCGCCAAGGCTGTCGATGCGCACACCACCGCTGCGGCGGCTGCTGGAGTGGATGAACTGGTTGTCGCCCAGGTAGATGCCGGCGTGGCTTACGCGGCCGCGACCGTTGGTGCTGAAGAACAGCAGGTCGCCTGGCTTGAGCTTGTTGCGCGCGACTTTGGGGGCATCGACGTTGATCATCTCGCGGGTCGAGCGCGGCAGGTTCATGCCGGCTTCTTCGCGGAACAGATAACCAATGAAGCCGCTGCAGTCGAAGCCTTGTTCGGTGGTGCCGCCAAAGCGGTAACGGGTACCGATCAGCGCCATGCCACGCTCGAGGATGCTGTCGGCCAGCACCGGGAGCTGATAGGGCTTGCTGTTGCTGGAGAAGGCATTCAGGTCATCTTCGCTGGCCAGCTCTTCCTCGGTGAATACGGAAGAAGCGGAAGCCTTGACCTTGAGCGATTGCTCGGCGGCCAGGCGATGATCCTGGGATTGAGTGGCCGGGCCATGAACGGCGCAACCAAACAGAAAGGTGGCAAGTGCAAGTGGCACGAGGGGTGCGAAGCGCTTCAGCATGGGCACGACCGTGTCTGTAGTCCTTTAGAAGGGGGAAACTATGCCTTCTATCAGAACCATTTGCAAATTTTATCGAAAAACATGTGACTTTTCTGTTTTGCCGCTCTGGCCCGGTGTTTTCAGGGGGTCACCAACCCAGGGTTTCCTTGAGGAACGGGATGGTCAGCTTGCGTTGCGCCTGCAGCGAAGCTTGGTCAAGGCGTTCGAGCAGGTCGAACAGCGCACTCATGCTGCGTGTGCCACGGGTGAGGATGAAGTGGCCGACTTCGTCGGTCAGGTGCAGGCCGCGCCGCGAGGCACGCAGTTGCAGGGCGCGCAGCTTGTCCTCGTCGGACATGCCGCGCATCTGGAAAATCAGCGCCAGGGTCAGCCGCGACTTGAGGTCCGCCAGCTTGATCGGCAGTTCGCGGGGCGAGCTGGAAGCGGCCAGCAGCAGCCGTCGGCCACTGTCGCGCAGGCGGTTGAACAGGTGGAACATGGCCTCTTCCCAGTCCGCCTTGCCGGCGATCACGTGCAGGTCGTCGATGCACACCAGCTCGTATTGCTCGAGGTGGTCAAGCAACTCGACGCCACGCTCCAGCAGTTGCGCCAGCGGCAGGTAGACGGCGGGCTCGCCCCGCTGCTGGAAACGCTGGGTAGCGGCTTGCAGCAGGTGGGTACGGCCAACGCCCTGTTTGCCCCACAGGTAGATGAGGCTCTCGGTCCAGCCGGCGTCGGCTTCGCATAGCCGCTCGACGTAGCCCAATGCCGCGGCATTGGCGCCCGGATAGTAGTTGATGAAGGTGGCGTCATCGCGGAGACGCACACCCAGGGGCAACTGGATCGGTTTCATGCTCGCGGGCGGTCGCGGGGACCACAGGGGGCCTTTGGTGAAGAGTGTGCAAAGTCTATACCCGCAACGCGGGCGGCACAATCCGGCAGGGGAAGAGCACAAGTAAAATCAAGCAGTTGCGATGGATTCAAGCGCATCGCGGGGCAAGCCCGCTCCCACGAAGCCGACATTGGCGTGGGAGCGGCGGTGCGCCGATGCGCCGCGATCGGTCACAGGTCCGGGTCGATCGCCTCGCCATACATGTCCGACTCCTTGTAGAGGTCATGCACATGCCGCAACAGCACCATGATCACCGCTGCCACCGGCAGCGCCAGCAGCACACCGGTGAAGCCGAACAGCTCGCCACCGGCGAGGATGGCGAAGATCACCGCCACCGGATGCAGGCCGATGCGGTCGCCCACCAGCAAGGGCGTCAGCACCATGCCTTCCAGCGCCTGGCCGACCATGAACACCGCGACAATCCCCAGCATCGGATACAAATCGCCGCTGAACTGGAACAACCCGGCCACCAGGGCCGCGCCGATGCCGATGATGAAGCCCATATACGGGACGATTGCCGCCAACCCCGCCAGCATGCCGATCAGCAGGCCCAATTCCAGGCCCACCAGCATCAGCCCGCTGGAATAGATGACGCCCAGGGCGAGCATCACCAGCAACTGGCCACGCACGAACGCCCCCAGCACTTCATGGCACTCACCGGCCAACCCCACCACCTGCTCTTCGCGCTGACGCGGCAACAGGCTGCGCAGCTTGGCCATCATCAGGTCCCAGTCGCGCAACAGGTAGAACCCCACCACCGGGATCAGTACCAGGTTCGCCAGCCAGCCGATCAGGGCCAGGCTCGACGCGGTGGCCTGGGACAGCAGTACACCGACAATATCGGTGGTCTGGCCCATGTGCGCGCCGATGGCGGACTTGATCTTGTCGAACTTCCAGAAACCATCGGCCAGGCCCAGGCGGCTTTGCACCCAAGGCAAGGCCACATGCTGCAGCCAGTCGAGCATCTGCGGCGCCAGCTCGTACAAGCGCACCAGTTGCTTGGCCAACATGGGGATCAGCACCAGCAGCAGGGCCATGAACACCAGGGTGAACAAGCTGAAGACCACCACCACGCCCCAAGTCCGCGACAGCCCGGCCCGTTCGAGGCGGTCGACCAGCGGGTCGGCCAGGTAGGCCAGCAGAATCCCCACCAGGAAGGGGGAAAGAATGTTGTGCAGCAGGTACAGCAGCACGGCGATCAGCAAGGCGGCGCCCAGCCCGATCCAACGACGCATATCAATCATGTCCAAGCCCCCTTACCAGCGAAAACGCAAGCCATCGAACGGCTTGGCTGCAGTGGTAGGGGGTGTCGTGCCAGGCTCGCCCTGGGCCGCAGGTGCCGGCGCGGCCTCGGCAGGCAACTCCTGCAACTTGGCCAGGCCCAGTTGCGCCCGCAACTGCTCACGGTTGCCGGTAACGCCGTAGGTCAGGGTGGCGCCTTCGGCCATCTGCAAACGGGCGCCGTAAGGTTCGAGCACGCGGCTCAGTTCGGCATAGCGCTGCAGGTTCATGCCCTGCACTTGTACCAGCAGGTCACTGCTGGCACCGGGGCGGGTCACATAGCGCGGCGCCAGGCGGTTGCTCACGGCCAGCAGCACGGCATCGGCCAGGGCGGCCTGGTCGGCACCTTCGGCGTTGCCCTGCTCGCGCTGGTCGCCCAGCCACAGTTGCCACTTGCCTTGCCACTTGCCGTCGGCCTCATGGGCATGCACTGCCAGCAAGGCATTGGCGCCGTAACGCTCTGACGCCTCGCGCAGCGGCGCCGGGTCATTGCCCTCGAGCTGCTTGGCGTTGGCCACCAGTTGTTCCTGCAGGTCGGCCAGCGGCAGGCGCAGCGGCAGGCCACGGTGCTGGGCGGCACGGCGCAGCGGTTCGGCGGCAGCCTGGCCATCGCCGACCAGGTTGCTGCCCTCGACACTGTCGTAGAGCCACCAGCCGATGATCGACGGACGGTTGTTGCCCCACAGCGCCAGGCCAGCCTGGCGCAGCGCGCGCTCAGTGCTGCCGGGGTCGAACTCGACCAGCAGCGCCTCGGGCGGCCCGGCCTCGGTGCCGACCTGGTTGATGATTTGCTGGGGATCCTTGCGCAGGGCAGCCAAGGCCGGGCTCTGCGCCGCCTTGGGGTCGCCGGTCAGGCGCAGCACCAAGGTGTCCAGGGCCTTGCTGGTAGCCTGGGCGCGGGCATCGGCGCCCTGCCCTTCGACAGGTTCGCGAACCTGATACAGCCCGGTGACGGTTTCGGCTTGCGCCGCAGCGCCGACCAGCACCAGGCACCCGGCCGCGATGTAATTGAAAAGACGCATTGAGGATTCCTGTCCAGATGACCACGAGCGACGAGCCCGGACCTGCCGGCTGTGACCGCGCAACGCAGAGAAATGCTCCGCTGCCGCGGCCCTTTGTGCCCGTCACGATGCCTATACCTTATACAGGCACCGCCGCGGCAACCAGTCGCGCACCGTGAAAGCGCTTTTTTGCCCAGATTTCCGGCCTGCCCGTCGGCCTGAGGATGGCCGCTTCGGGGCAACCCTGATAAAATCGCGCGCCTTCGCAGACCAGTGACGTACAGGCAGCCGCCGCTTTTGAAGCCGGCCTTGGCCGTCCCGGTCGTTTTCCAAGAATCCCTCCCTCTTAAAGGCCTGGATCAATGAGCAAGCAACCCTCCCTGAGCTACAAGGACGCCGGTGTGGACATCGACGCCGGCGAAGCACTGGTCGAACGCATCAAGGGCGTCGCCAAGCGCACCGC
Source organism: Pseudomonas sp. GZD-209 (assembly GCF_049310485.1). Lineage (NCBI taxonomy): Bacteria > Pseudomonadati > Pseudomonadota > Gammaproteobacteria > Pseudomonadales > Pseudomonadaceae > Pseudomonas > Pseudomonas sp. GZD-209. Next base: position 4,315 of record NZ_JBMOWQ010000058.1, on the reverse strand, counting down.
ACGCCCTGAAGTCATGGGTGGCCTGGGCGGCTTCGGCGCCCTCTGCGAGATCCCGGCCGGCTACAAACAGCCGGTGCTGGTCTCCGGCACCGACGGTGTCGGCACCAAGCTGCGCCTGGCACTGAACCTGAACAAGCACGACAGCATCGGCCAGGACCTGGTCGCCATGTGCGTCAACGACCTGGTGGTGTGCGGCGCCGAGCCGCTGTTCTTCCTCGACTACTACGCCACTGGCAAGCTCAATGTCGACGTGGCCGCCACCGTGGTTACCGGCATCGGCGCCGGTTGCGAACTGGCCGGCTGCTCGCTGGTCGGTGGTGAAACCGCCGAAATGCCAGGCATGTACGAAGGCGAAGACTACGACCTGGCCGGCTTCTGCGTCGGCGTGGTGGAAAAAGCCGAGATCATCGACGGCTCGAAAGTCGCCACCGGCGACGCCCTGATCGCCCTGCCGTCCTCCGGCCCGCACTCCAACGGCTACTCGCTGATCCGCAAGATCCTCGAAGTGTCCGGCACCGACATCGAAAACACCCAGCTCGACGGCAAACCGCTGACCGACCTGCTGATGGCGCCGACCCGCATCTACGTCAAGCCGCTGCTGCAGCTGATCAAGAACACCGGCGCAGTCAAGGCCATGGCCCACATCACCGGTGGCGGCCTGCTGGACAACATCCCGCGCGTACTGCCGAAAAACGCCCAGGCCGTGGTCGATGTGGCCAGCTGGCAGCGCCCGGCGGTGTTCGACTTCCTGCAGGCAAAAGGCAACGTCGACGAGCACGAGATGCACCGCGTACTGAACTGCGGCGTCGGCATGGTCATCTGTGTCGCCCAGGATCAGGTCGAAGCCGCCCTGAACGAACTGCGCGCCGCCGGTGAGCAGCCTTGGGTGATCGGCCACATCGCCGAAGCCGCCGAAGGCGCCGCTCAGGTCGAGCTGCAGAACCTCAAGGCACACTGATGCCGAGCAAGACCTGCAACGTCGTGGTATTGCTGTCGGGCTCCGGCAGCAACCTGCAAGCGCTGATCGACAACACCAGCGCCAGTGACAGCCCGGTACGCATCCGCGCGGTGATTTCCAACCGCGCCGATGCCTACGGCCTGGAACGTGCCAAGGCAGCCGGTATCGACACCGCGCTGCTCGAGCACCAGGGTTTCGACGGCCGCGAAGCCTTCGATGCGGCGCTGATGGCGCTGATCGACGGCTTCGAGCCCGACCTGGTGGTACTGGCCGGCTTCATGCGCATTCTCAGTGGCGGCTTTGTACGCCACTACCAGGGCCGCCTGCTCAACATACATCCGTCACTGTTGCCCAAGTATAAAGGCCTGCACACCCACCGGCGCGCGCTGGAGGCTGGCGATGCCGAGCACGGCTGCAGCGTGCACTTCGTCACCGAGGAACTCGACGGCGGGCCTTTGGTCGTACAGGCTGTGGTTCCGGTTGCAACGGACGACACCGAGCAGTCGCTCGCCCAGCGCGTGCACCTGCAGGAACACCAGATCTACCCGCTGGCGGTGCGCTGGTTCGGCGAAGGGCGCTTGCGTCTGAGCGAACAGGGTGCATTACTGGATGGCCAGCCGCTGGCGGCCAGCGGTCACTTGATTCGATCCTAGGAGAATTTATGCGTCGCGCCCTGCTCTTGGCTCTCGCCGTGCTCGCCCTGCCCCTCCAGGCAGCTGATCTGAAGCCTTTCGCGGCCAGCTACACGGCTGACTGGAAGCAGCTGCCCATGAGCGGTACTGCCGAGCGCAGCCTGGTGAAGAACGCCAACGGTACCTGGGACCTTAATTTCAAGGCCTCCATGATGATCGCCAGCCTCACCGAGCAAAGCACCCTCAAGCTCGACAACGACACCCTGCTGCCGCAGAAGTACCACTTCGAACGCGGCGGCCTGGGCAAGGCGAAGAAAGTCGACCTCAGCTTCGACTGGAACGGCAAGAAGGTCACCGGCAGCGACCGTGGCGACGCGATCAACCTGCCGCTCAACCGCGGCGTGCTGGACAAGTCGTCCTACCAGCTGGCGCTGCAGCATGACGTGGCCGCCGGCAAGAAGAGCATGACCTACCAGGTGGTCGACGGTGACGAGATCGACACCTACGACTTCCGCGTGCTGGGCACCGAGAAGGTGGCGACCAAGGCCGGCCAGGTCGATGCGATCAAGGTCGAGCGCGTACGCGACCCAAGCCAGAGCAAGCGCATCACCGAGCTGTGGTTCGCCAAGAACTGGGACTACCTGCTGGTGCAACTGCGCCAGGTCGAGACCGACGGCAAGGAGTACGTGATCGTGCTGCAGGACGGCACGGTCGATGGCAAGGCGGTCAAGGGCAACTGATCGCTGCCCCAGTAACACCGGAAGCCCCGCCATGTGCGGGGCTTCTTTTTGCCTGGGCGTTTCATGTGACTTCATCGCGGGGCAAGCCCGCTCCCACGCGCCATGTGGTTCCCGTGGGAGCGGCGGTGCGCCGATGCGACTTGCCCCGCGATGAGGTCATTGGATGAAACTTGTTTCATCGCCGTTTAATTTACTTAGCCTGCTAACAAACTCTATAAAGAAGGCCTGCGACACAGTGCCGCAGCCCATCAAGCAGTGGAGTTTGACGATGACAGTTCAAGTAACCGAACGCGACGAATCGAAAATGTCCCACGAAGGCCTGGCCGCTGGCGTGCGGATCTGGGACGTGCACCAACAGGGCCAACTGGTCGGCATGTTCCACGAAGAACACCTGGCCCAGCAGTACCGCAGCGAACTGGAAATCCTGGAAAACCAGCGCACTAGCCAGTGACACCGCCTTCAAACAAAAAACCCCGCCTAGGCGGGGTTTTTCATGCTTACCACATCAGATCGTCAGGGATCTTGTAAGCGGCGTACGGATCGTCCTCGTCCGCCTCTTCGACATGGGTGTTGAGCAGCAGGATACGCTGCGGGTCGCGCTCCTGGATCTTCACTGCCGCTTCACGCGGGATGACTTCGTAGCCACCGGCATGGCCGACGATCGCCAGCGCACCGTTGCTCAACTTGCTGCGCATCAGGGCGTTGACGGCGATGCGCTTGACCTTCTTGTCATCGACGAAGTTGAAATAGTCCTCGGTGGTGAGCTTGGGCAGGCGGGTGGCCTCGATCAGCTGCTTGATCTGCGCAGCGCGGGCTTTCTGCTCGGCCTTTTCCTGGACCTGGCGGTTCAGCTCCTGGTCTTTCCTGGCCTTTTCGGCCAGGGCTTCCTTGGCCACGCGTTGCTGGCTGTCGTCCACCTCGACCTGGCCTTTGTGCTCCAGGCGCTTCTGTTTTTTCTCAGCCTTGTTGGTCTGGGAAACCTGTTTCTGGTTGACCAGGCCGGCTTTGAGCAACTGGTCGCGAAGGGAAAGGCTCATGGGTGTCTTTACTCACTTATGCATCGGCTCAGCTGCAGCTGGGCAGGTTCTTTTCCTGACGCTTGGCCTCGCCCCACAGGGCGTCCAGTTCGTCGAGGGTACGATCTTGGATGTTCAGGCCCTGCTCGCGCAATGCCTGTTCGATAAAACGGAAACGCCGTTCGAATTTGCGGTTGGCGCGGCGCAGGGCGTTTTCCGGGTCGTGCTTGAGGTGCCGGGCCAGGTTGACGGTGGCGAACAGCAGGTCGCCCAGCTCGTCCTCCAGCGCATCGCTGTCACCATCGGCCATCGCCTGGAGCACTTCGTCGAGCTCTTCGCGCACCTTGTCCAGCACCGGCAGCGCGTCGGGCCAGTCGAAGCCGACCGTGGCCGCGCGCTTCTGCAGCTTGGCGGCGCGGGACAGTGCCGGCAGTGCGGCCGGCACATCGTCGAGCAGCGACAATTGCTCCGGCTCGCTGTTTTCGGCACGCTCTTCGGCCTTGATCTCTTCCCAGCGCGACTTGACCTGGGCCTCGCTCAACGAGGGCGTATCGACGGGCGCATAGAGCGCGCCGGTGGGAAACACATGGGGGTGGCGACGAACCAGCTTGCGGGTAATCGAGTCGACCACGCCGGCGAACTCGAAACGCCCTTCTTCCCGCGCCAGCTGGCTGTAGTAGACCACCTGGAACAGCAGGTCGCCCAGCTCACCCTGCAGGTGGGCGAAATCACCCCGCTCGATGGTGTCGGCGACTTCGTAGGCTTCTTCGATGGTGTGCTGGACGATACTGGCGTAGTCCTGCTTGAGGTCCCACGGGCAGCCATATTGCGGGTCGCGCAGGCGGGCCATGAGGTGCAGCAGGTCGTCGAGGGTGTAGGTCATTGCAAGTGTTGTCCTTACCGGCCTAATCGCGGGGGGAAGACCGTCCCCCCCCCAAAAAGGGGGGGGGGGATGTCCCACAGCGGGGG
>NZ_JBMOWQ010000057.1:0-11905 GCF_049310485.1 Pseudomonas sp. GZD-209 | reverse complement strand
CTAGGGGGGCGGAAACCCAACCCACACCGCGGTTGGGGGTACCTCTCCCCCCCCGCGATGGCTGTCTCAAGGGGTACGGTTACGCCGCGTCTCGATGATGTTCGGCAACTGCGAGATCCTCCCGAGCAGGCGCCCGAGGGCATCCAGGCCAGGGATCTCGATGGTCAGCGACATCAAGGCGGTGTTGTCTTCCTTGTTCGAGCGGGTGTTGACCGCCAGCACGTTGATCTTCTCGTTGAGCAGCACCTGCGACACGTCGCGCAGCAGCCCCGGGCGGTCGTAGGCACGGATGACGATGTCGACCGGGTAGGTCTGCACCGGGATCGGCCCCCAACTGACCTGGATGATCCGCTCCGGCTCCTTGCCCGCCAGTTGCAGCACCGAGGCGCAGTCCTGGCGGTGAATGCTCACGCCGCGGCCCTGGGTGATGTAGCCGACGATGGCATCGCCCGGCAGCGGCTGGCAGCAGCCGGCCATCTGCGTGAGCAGGTTGCCGACGCCCTGGATCTGGATGTCGTTGCGCTTGCCCGCGCGAATGCCCCGGGCCTGGCGCGGCACCAGCTCGACCTGCTCGATACGCTCGGGCTCGAGCAACTGCTGAGCGGCGTTGACCATGTGCGCCAGGCGCAGGTCGCCGGCACCGAGGGCGGCGAACATGTCTTCGGCGGTCTTGACGTTGGCCTTCTCGGCGAGGCGCTCGAAGTCCACCTGCGGCAGCCCCAGGCGGCTCAGCTCGCGCTCGATCAGGGTCTTGCCGGCAGCGACGTTCTGGTCGCGCGCCTGCAGCTTGAACCAGTGGACGATCTTCGCCCGTGCCCGCGAGGTGGTCACGTAACCGAGGTTGGAGTTCAGCCAGTCACGGCTCGGATTGCCGTGCTTGCTGGTGATGATCTCCACCTGCTCGCCGGTCTGCAGGCTGTAGTTGAGCGGCACGATGCGCCCGTTGATCTTGGCGCCCCGGCAGTTGTGGCCGATCTCGGTGTGCACGCGGTAGGCGAAGTCCAGCGGCGTGGCACCCTTGGGCAGGTCGATGGCATGGCCGTCGGGGGTGAACACGTAGACCCGGTCCGGCTCGATATCGACCCGCAGCTGTTCGGCCAGGCCGCCGATGTCGCCCAGTTCTTCATGCCATTCGAGCACCTGGCGCAGCCAGGAAATCTTCTCTTCGTAGTGGTTGGAGCTGGGCTTGACGTCGGTGCCCTTGTAGCGCCAGTGGGCGCACACCCCAAGCTCGGCTTCTTCGTGCATGGCGTGGGTGCGGATCTGCACTTCCAGCACCTTGCCCTCGGGGCCGATCACCGCGGTGTGCAGCGAGCGGTAGCCGTTTTCCTTGGGGTTGGCGATGTAGTCGTCGAACTCCTTGGGGATGTGCCGCCACAGGGTGTGCACGATGCCCAGCGCGGTGTAGCAATCGCGCACTTCCGGCACCAGCACGCGTACCGCGCGCACGTCGTAGATCTGGCTGAACTCCAGGCCCTTGCGCTGCATCTTGCGCCAGATCGAATAGATGTGTTTCGCCCGGCCGCTGATGTCAGCGTTGACGCCGGTGGCCAGCAGCTCGTTCTGCAGTTGGTTCATCACGTCGCTGATGAAGCGCTCGCGGTCCAGCCGGCGCTCGTGCAGGAGCTTGGCGATCTGCTTGTACTGGTCAGGCTCGAGGTAGCGGAACGAAAGGTCTTCCAGTTCCCACTTGATATGGCCGATGCCCAGCCGGTGGGCCAGCGGTGCATAGATATCGAACACCTCGCGGGCCACCCGCAGGCGCTTTTCATCATCGGCGGACTTCACCGCACGAATGGCGCAGGTGCGTTCGGCAAGCTTGATCAGCGCCACCCGCACATCGTCGACCATGGCCACCAGCATCTTGCGCAGGTTCTCGACCTGCGCCTGCGAGCCCAGCACCAGCGACTGGCGCGGGCTGAGGCTGGCACTGATGGCCGCCATGCGCAGCACGCCGTCGATCAGCTTGGACACCACCGGGCCGAAACGCTGGCCAACTTCGGCCACCGTCACCTTGCCTTCGCGCACCGAGCGGTAGATGACCGCCGCCATCAGCGAATCCTGGTCGAGCTTGAGGTCGGCGAGGATTTCGGCGATTTCCAGGCCCGCCTGGAAACTGGACGTGCCATCGGCCCAGGAATGCTTGGCCGGGTTGCCCTTCTTCTCGATTTCCTGGGCGAACTCACAGGCCTCTTTGAGCGACGCGCGATCGAGCTGCGAATCGACGCTCACCACATGATCGAGCCATGCTTCGAGATTGATACTGCCGTCAGTGTTGACCGGCTGGTGCACTCTCACCTGTACCATCTTTGCTTTACCTTTCCATACAGCGCACCACGCGGGTACGCTGGTTATCACCTGTGCCGCCCTCGTTCCCTGAACGCCGCACCAAGAAGACCAGACTCGCTAGCCCACTTCGAATAACGCCATGGCCTCGACATGCGCCGTCTGAGGAAACATGTCGAGAATCCCGGCCCTTTTTAACCGGTACCCCTGCCCGACCAGCACCTGCGCGTCTCGCGCCAGCGTGGCCGGGTTGCACGATACGTAGACCAGCCGTTTCGCGCCGAGCCGAGCGATGCCTTGCACCACCTCGTAAGCCCCGTCGCGCGGTGGATCCAAGAGTACCGCAGAAAAGCCCTCGGCGACCCATCCGGCGCCCGCCAAAGGCTGCGATAAATCGGCCTGAAAAAATCGTGCGTTATGCACATTGTTGCTGCGGGCATTGGCCTCGGCGCGCTCGACCATGGCCTGCACGCCTTCGACTGCCACCACTTCCCGCGCCTGCCGGGCCAACGGCAAGGCGAAGTTGCCCAGGCCACAAAACAGGTCCAGCACCCGCTCATCCGCCTGCGGCGCCAGCCAGGCCAGGGCCTGCTGGATCATCAGGGTGTTGACCTGGGCATTGACCTGCACGAAGTCGCCCGGCCGCCAGGCCAGTTGCAACGCCCAAGGATCCAAGGCAAAACCCAGTTCACTTGCGTCATCCACCGGTGCCGGGTCGCCTTCGCCCTGCAGCCACAACTGGGCGCCGGCCTCGCGGCAGAATGCCTCGAGGCGCGCCAGGTCTTCAGCAGGAAGGGCCGCCACATGGCGCACCAGCACCGCCTCGGCACTGCCGCTGAACAGCTCCACATGCCCCAGTGCCTGCGGCTTGCTCAAGCTGCGCAGTACGGTCGGCAAGTGGCGGAAAATCGATTGCAAGGGTTGTACCAGTACCGGGCACTCGTCGATGGCGACGATGTCCTGGCTGGCCTCGGCGCGGAAGCCCACGTCCAGTTGACGGGCCTTGGCGTCCCAGCGCACGGCCACTCGCGCCCGGCGTCGATAGCCGAACTCAGGCCCGCTCAGGGGCGCGGCCCACTCGTCCGGCTGGATGCCGGCGACACGCTGCAACTGTTCGGCGAGCGTACGCTGCTTGAGCGCCAGCTGGCCGTCATGGGGCAGGTGCTGCAGGTTGCAGCCGCCGCAGCGCTGGTAATGTTTGCACGGTGCTTCGCGACGCTCGGGGCTGGCCTGGAACACGCGCTCAAGGCGCGCCTCGACCACCTTGCCGCGGGCCGCGAGCACCCGCGCTTCGACCTCTTCGCCGCCCAGCGCACCGCTGACGAACCAGGTGCGCCCCTCGACGAAGGCGATGCCGCGGCCATCACCGGCCAGGCGCTCGATCTGCAGGCGTTGCTTCTTGCCCACGGGCACCTGGGTGCCACGGTCACCGCCGGCCGGCTGGAAGCGCAGGCCGCTGTTGCTTTTCTTTCTGGACATCAGTTGGTATCGAACAGGCCGGTGGAAAGGTAACGGTCGCCGCGGTCGCAGATGATGGCAACCATCACCGCGTTCTCGACTTCACGGGACAGGCGCAGCATGGCCGCCACCGCACCACCGGAGGACACGCCACAGAAGATGCCCTCTTCGCGGGCAAGGCGGCGGGTGGTCTCTTCGGCTTCCTGCTGCGACATGTCGACCACGCGGTCGACCCGGGTGGCGTCGAAGATCTTCGGCAGGTATTCCTGGGGCCAGCGGCGGATGCCGGGGATGGCCGAACCTTCCATCGGTTGCAGGCCGATGATCTGCACCGCCGGGTTCTGCTCCTTCAGGTACTGCGAGCAGCCCATGATGGTACCGGTGGTGCCCATGGAACTGACGAAATGGGTGATGGTGCCCTGGGTCTGTTGCCAGATCTCCGGCCCGGTGCTGTTGTAGTGAGCAATCGGGTTGTCGCCGTTGGCGAACTGGTCGAGCACCAGGCCGCGGCCTTCTGCCTGCAGCTTTTCAGCAAGGTCGCGCGCGCCTTCCATGCCCTCTTCCTTGGTCACCAGGATCAACTCGGCGCCATAGGCGGTCATGGCCGCCTTGCGTTCGGCGGTGGAGTTGTCCGGCATGATCAGGATCATCTTGTAACCCTTGATCGCCGCCGCCATGGCCAGGGCAATCCCGGTGTTGCCGGAGGTCGCTTCGATAAGGGTGTCACCGGGCTTGATCTGATTGCGCAGCTCGGCGCGGGTGATCATCGACAACGCCGGGCGGTCCTTGACCGAACCTGCCGGGTTGTTGCCTTCGAGCTTGAGCAAAAGCGTGTTGCTGGTAGCCCCGGCGATGCGCTGCAGGCGAACCAGAGGCGTGTTGCCGACGCAATCGGCGATGGTTGGGTACTGCAGGGTCATGGGCGTTATCGCAATCCGGACGGCAGGGGCGCCTATCATACCGGCAAACCCCGCGCGGCCATATCACGCAATCGTCGGACGCTATAGCTGTCAGCTATAAGCCTGATGACGATCGTGGGGCGTCGCACTCCATGGCAGCAGGCTTGCCCCGCAATGAATCGCAATCGCCCACCGCCAAGCGCATGCAAACCCTCAGCCCACGCTCGCCGTTCTCCGCCCAGACCCTGCCGCCCTGACGCCGGATGGCACTGCGGGCAATGCTCAGCCCCAACCCGAAACCACCATCCCCCGGCCGCGAACCGTCGAGCCGCGAGAACGGCGCGAAGATCCGCTCCAGGTCCTCCTCGGCCACGCCCCCGCCCTCGTCTTCGAGGTCGATGCGCCAGTAACCGCCTTCGCGTTTTCCACTCAGGCGTACATGGCCGTCGATCGGCGAATGACGAATGGCATTGCGCAGGATGTTCTCCAGCGCCTGGGCCAGGTGATTGAGGTTGCCCTGCACCCAGCAGTCGAGCGGCACGTCACAGACCAGGCGCTGTGGCGCCCAGCCACTTTCATAGCAGGCATTTTCACTGAGCATGTCCCACAACACCGGCAACTGGATCGGCTCCAGGTTCATCGGTGCGCGCTCGGCATCCTGCCAAGCCAGTTGCAGGGTGTCCTCGACCAGTTGCTGCATGCCGTCCACCTCGCGGTGCACGCGTTCGCGCAGGCGCTGCAGATCGGTTTCGCCATCGCAGGCCACGCGCAAACGGCTCAACGGGGTGCGCATTTCATGGGAGAGGTCGCGCAACAGCTGCTGCTGCAGCACCACGGTACCCTGCAGGCGCTCGGCCATCTGGTCGAAGGCCCGGGCCAGTTCGCCAAGTTCGTCGCGGCGCTGGATGGTGCGCGAGTCGAGCCGCGTCGTGAGCTGGTCGGCACGCCAGGCGCGGGCTTGCTCGCGCAATTGATTGAGCGGCACGATCAGCATGCGGTACAGGCCGACACACAACAGCAGGGTGAATAACCCAGGAATGATTCCGTTGGTGATCACCCGCCAGAAAAACCGGTACTGGCCCGGGTTGAAGCGCTCGGGCAACTCGATCACCAGCGAGCCCTGGTCAGGTCTGTCGGGAAACGGTAGATGCAGCCAGGGCTGGCCGATGCTTCGTCGGCTCATGGGCCAGTCGACCCCGCGCAAACGGGTCAAGTGCTGAATTTCGGCACTGCCCAGGCTGAAGCTCCCCATCGGCCGGAGGTCACCGTCGAGTACGCCGACCCAACCCTCTTCGCGCGAGTGCATACCCTCCAGCCAACGGTCTACACCCTCCCGTCCACCTTCTTCCCAGGCTTGTTCGGCTTCAGCGGCATAGCCGCGCAATACCTGGCGTGCCGGCTCGGAAAGGAAGGCGTTCTGGGTTTCCATGTGCCGGCCCCAGGTGTAACTCAGGCCGATCATCAACAGGCAGAAACCCACCAGCAGGATGGCCAGCTTCCAGAACAGCGAATGACGATCGAGCACGCTCAGTCCGCCTCGCCCGCGCCAAACAGGTAGCCCTTGCCCCACACCGTGCGGACCTGCCGCTCGTGGTAGCCGATGGCCTTGAGCTTGCGGCGGATCTGGCTGACGTGCATGTCCAGGCTGCGGTCGTGGCGGGCGTAGCCGCGTTGCAGCACTTGCTGATAAAGGAAGGGCTTGCTCAGCACCTCGTCCGGGCTGCGGTGGAGAATGTCGAGCAGGCGGAATTCGCTGGGGGTCAGGCCCGCCCAGGCACCCTCAAAGCTGACATCGCACAGTGGCTCGTCGAAGTGCAGCTGGCCGACGCCCGCCTCATGCGGCACCTTGGCGCGACGTTCGAAGGCCACCCGGCGCAGGATCGCCTCGATCCGCACGCGCAGCTCAGCAAAGCTGAACGGTTTGGGCAGGTAGTCGTCGGCACCGCGCTCGAAGCCACTGATCCGGTCCGCCTCGGCCCCCAGCGCCGACATCAGGATGACCGGCGTGGCGCTGTGCCGACGCAGGCGCGCCAGGGCGTCCAGGCCGTTGAGGCCCGGTAGCAGGATATCCATCAACACCAGGTCGAACACCTGCCGCCCGGCGGCCTCCAGCCCTTCCAGACCGTTGCGGCACCAGGTCACCTGGAAGCCGCCGCGCTGCAACTCTTCATGCAGATAGGCACCCAGGACAGGGTCGTCCTCGATGGCCAGGATACTGGACTCGTGAATAGCTACGGGATTCATTGGCAACTGCCATCAATTCTCAGTTGCGCGATTATTGGCTATACCGTCTTGCCAAGGCAACCGCTGCACGACCGACGCGAACCTTGACGCGGGCCGTGCAAGCGCTCGCAAACCGCAGAGCGGTAAGCCCCCGGCAGACAAAAACCAATACAAATGAGTGCATTGCCACCAAGCCCGGAGTAACGTTCCCGCTGGAGCGCGCTTGCGCGTTGGCACATGACAGGAGACAGGTGTGCTCGATCGTTTGGGAATCCGCAGCCGCGTGCTGCTGCTGGCGCTGCTGCCAGCCAGCCTGATGGCCCTGGTGCTGGGCAGCTACTTCACCTGGCTGCAGCAGAACGAACTGCGCACGCAACTGTTGCAACGCGGCAAGATGATCGCCGAGCAGTTGGCCCCGCTGGCCGCCCCGGCCTTGGCCCGCCCGGCCCCGGAGCAGTTGGAGCGCATCGCCGCCCAGGCGCTGGAGCAGTCCGACGTGCGCGCCGTGGCGTTTCTTGCCGCCGACCGCACGCGCCTGGCACACGCCGGCCCGAGCATGCTCAACCAGCCGCCCAGCGGCGGCACCGGCACACAACTGTTGCAGCGCACCGGCAATGACGCCACCCGCTACCTGATGCCGGTGTTCGGCCATCACCGCGACCTGGCCACCGATGCCGTGCCCAACGAGGCCGAGCGGCTGCTCGGCTGGGTGGAGATCGAGCTGTCCCACGACGGCACCCTGCTGCGCGGCTACCGCAACCTGTTCACCAGCCTGCTGCTGATTTTCGCCTGCCTGAGCCTGACCGCCCTGCTCGCCGTGCGCATGGGCCGCACCATCAACGGCCCGATCAACCGCATCAAGCATGCGGTCAACCAGCTCAAGGACGGCCACCTCGACGCACGCCTGCCGGCCATGGGCAGCCATGAGCTGGACGAGTTGGCTGCGGGTATCAACCGCATGGCCGAAACCCTGCACAGCGCTCACGAAGAGCTGCAGCACAGCATCGACCAGGCCACCGAGGACGTGCGCCAGAACCTGGAAACCATCGAGATCCAGAACATCGAGCTGGACATGGCGCGCAAGGAGGCACTGGAAGCCAGCCGCATCAAGTCCGAGTTCCTCGCCAACATGAGCCATGAAATCCGCACCCCGCTCAATGGCATCCTGGGCTTCACCCATCTGTTGCAGAAAAGCGAGCTGACCCCACGCCAGCTCGATTACCTGGGCACCATCGAAAAGTCCGCCGACAACCTGCTGGGGATCATCAACGAGATCCTCGACTTCTCCAAGATCGAGGCCGGCAAGCTGGTGCTCGACAGCATCCCGTTCAACCTGCGCGACCTGATCCAGGACACCCTGACCATCCTTGCCCCGGCGGCCCACGCCAAGCAGCTGGAGCTGCTCAGCCTGGTGTACCGCGACACGCCCTTGTCACTGGTGGGCGACCCGCTGCGGCTCAAGCAGATCCTGACCAACCTGGTGAGCAACGCGATCAAGTTCACCCGCGAGGGCACCATCGTGGTACGCGCCATGCTCGAAGACGAGCAGGAAGACAGCGTGCAGCTGCGCATCAGCGTGCAGGACACCGGCATCGGCCTTTCGCCGCAGGACGTACGCACCCTGTTCCAGGCCTTCAGCCAGGCCGACAACTCGCTGTCGCGCCAGCCCGGCGGCACCGGCCTGGGGTTGGTGATTTCCAAGCGCCTGATCGAGCAGATGGGCGGTGAGATCGGCGTCGACAGCACCCCGGGCGAAGGCTCGCAGTTCTGGATCAGCCTCAACCTGCCCAGGGCCCACGACGATATCGAGGAGCAACCGCTGCAGGCGCTGTTGGGCCGCCGGGTGGCCATCGTCGACGGCCATGACCTGGCGCGCCAGGCCCTGGAGCATCAGTTGGAAGACTGCGGGCTGTCGGTCTGCCTGTTCACCTCCTACGACCAACTGTTGCAGGCCGTGCACGCGGCCGCGCAAGCCGGGCAGCCATTCGATTTTGCCGTGCTCGGCACCAACCTGGGCAGCCTCTCGCCCGAACAGCTCGGCCACTATCACCAGCAACTCGAACGCCAGGGCTGCCAGTGCGTGGTGCTCTGCCCGACCACCGAGCAGCCGCTCTACCACCCTTACCTGCCCAACGCCCATGGCCAGTTGCTGGCCAAACCGACCTGCACCCGCAAGCTGCGCCGCCTGCTGCTGGAGCTGGTGCAACCGCGCCGCCCACTCGGCGAACAGCGCCATGTCACAGGCGAGCGCATGCCCAAGGTGCTGTGCGTCGACGACAACCCGGCCAACCTGCTGCTGGTGCAGACCCTGCTTGAAGGCATGGGCGCCGAAGTGCTGGCGGTGGACAACGGCTTTGCGGCGGCCCAGGCCGTGCAGGATGAGCCCTTCGATCTGGTGCTGATGGATGTACAGATGCCGGGCATGGACGGGCGAGCCTGCACCGAACAGATCCGCCGCTGGGAAAGCAGCCACAGCGGCCCGGCGCTGCCGATCGTCGCCCTGACCGCGCACGCCATGGCCAATGAAAAGCGCGCCTTGCTGCACAGCGGCATGGACGATTACCTGACCAAGCCGATCAGCGAGCGCCAGTTGGCCCAGGTGGTGATGAAGTGGACCGGCCTGAGCCTGGGTGCCCCGCAACCCGAACGCAGCCCCGAACGCATGCCCGACAGCAGCGAACTGAAGGTGCTCGACCCGGAGGAAGGGCTGCGCCTGGCCGCCGGCAAACCCGACCTGGCGGCGGACATGCTGGCCATGCTGCTGGCCTCGCTGGCGTCTGAACGGGAGGCCATCCTTGCAGCCCGTGAAACAGACGACCACGCCGCCCTGATCGAGCGCGTGCATCGGCTCAACGGCGCCTCGCGCTATTGCGGCGTGCCACAGTTGCGTGCGGCCTGCCAGCGCAGCGAAACCTTGCTCAAGCAGGACAACCCACAGGCCCAGCAGGCGCTGGATGAGCTGGATCGGGCGATTGTGCGCCTCGCGGAACAGGCACAATGCAGCGTGTGATCGAGTATCCCCCGATGGGGCCGCCACAGCCCATACAGATCAATAGACGCCCTGCCCGTCTGGCTAGACTGGCGGCGTAGCCATAAAAGGAATACCGCCATGCGCGCTCTGTTGTTCAGCAGCCAGCACTACGATCAGGAAAGCTTCGACCGTGCCGCCGCTGGCACAGGCCTGGAGCTGCACTACCAGCCGGCGCGCCTGACCCTCGACACGGCGGCCCTGGCCTGCGGTTACGAGGTGGTCTGCGCGTTCATCAACGACGAACTCGACGCCCCGGTGCTGGAGCGCCTGGCGGCTGGCGGCACGCGCCTTATCGCCCTGCGCTCGGCCGGCTACAACCACGTCGACCTGGCGGCGGCGCAGCGCCTGGGGCTGGCGGTGGTGCGGGTGCCCGCCTACTCGCCGCACGCCGTCGCCGAGCATGCCGTGGCCCTGATCCTGGCCCTCAACCGGCGCCTGCACCGCGCCTACAACCGCACCCGCGAAGGTGACTTCACCCTGCATGGCCTGACCGGCTTCGACCTGCACGGCAAGACCGTCGGCGTGGTCGGCACCGGGCAGATCGGGGTGGCGTTCGCCCGCATCATGGCCGGTTTCGGTTGCCAGTTACTGGCCTACGACCCCTACCCCAACCCCGAGCTGCTGGCCCTGGGGGCACGCTACCTGGCGCTGCCCGAGCTGCTGCGCGAAGCCCGCATCATCAGCCTGCACTGCCCGCTGACCGAGCACACCCGGCACCTGATCAACGCCCAAAGCCTGGCCCAGCTGCAACCCGGCGCCATGCTGATCAACACCGGCCGCGGCGCCTTGGTCGACACCCCGGCGCTGATCGATGCGCTCAAAAGCGGCCAGCTCGGCTATCTGGGGCTGGATGTGTATGAAGAAGAGGCGCAACTGTTCTTCGAGGACCGCTCCGACCAGCCCCTGCAGGACGATGTGCTGGCGCGGCTGCTGACCTTCCCCAACGTGATCGTCACCGCGCACCAGGCGTTCCTGACCCGCGAGGCGCTGGATGCCATCGCCGCGACCACCCTGGACAACATCACCCGCTGGGCGGCAGGCAATCCGCAGAACATCGTCGAAGGTTGATGCTAGGATACGCGGCAATTCTGGAGGACCCATGGTCGAACACGATTTCCGCTACACCCTTTTCAACCCGCAACACACCCTGATCGAATGCCGCGCACTGGTGCCGGGCCGTTACCAGGTCACCGGCAACGGCGGCTCGATCCAGAAAAACGACGTGCTGCTGGTCAGCCTCAAGGGCAGCAAGACCCTGTCCATGCGCCTGACCGTGGACACCGTCCGCCACCTGATCAACCCGAGCGGCCAGTGGGTCGCCGTGGCCAAGGGCCCGGTGTTCAACGAACTGGAAATCCACGAATGGCAGGTCAAGTGCGACAGCTGCGACGCCGTGCTGGATTTCGAGTTTGCCGCTGAAGCCAAGCTGGGCAAGAAAGGCCACGCACCGGCCGCCAGCGCCCGCGTGGCGGAGCTGGGCTGGGCCAGCCAGGGCGACAAGCACCTGTGCCCACAGTGTCAGGAGCGCGTTTGAGTGAAACAGCTGTTGAGCGCCGCGCTGATCGCCGGCGGCCTGATGGGTTGTGCAGCGCAGCCTTCGCCCCTGCAGCAGGAGCAGAGCTATGTGCTGGAGTGGATCGGTGAGCGACCGCTGATCGACTACAGCCACCTCACGCTGACCCTGGCCAACGATGGCCGCGCCTACGGCAATGCCGGCTGCAACCACTGGTTCGCGCCGTACACGCTGAACGGCGAGCAACTGAGCTTCGGCAAGGTCGGCAAGACCCGCAAGCTGTGTGCGCCAGCCTTGATGGACCAGGAAAAACGCTTCCTGCAGGCGCTGGAAACGGTGCAGCGCTGGGACGTGTCGCCGATCGAGCAGATCCGCTTCTGGCCGGCTGAAGGCAAGCCGTTGCGCTTCTGGCCTGAAGAAGGCTGAACACATCGCGGGGGGAAAAAAACCCCCACAGGGCTCCCTTGGGGGAGGGGTTGCACCCCACCTTCCCCT
>NZ_JBMOWQ010000056.1:0-59487 GCF_049310485.1 Pseudomonas sp. GZD-209 | reverse complement strand
ACCCCCCTCTCGGCCCACCCCCTCCCTCGTTTTTTCTTTGTCGCCCCCCCCCCCCCCCGCGATGTGCCTATCAGGCGCCGCCTTTCAAAGCCTTGATCTTCGCCTGCAGCCCTTCAAGCGTCTGCTCGCCCATCAACTGCTCACGCACCTTGCCCTTGTCGTCGATGATGTAAGTCACCGGCAGCGCTTCGCTGCGCGGCAGCTCGTAGCGCTCGGCCGGGTCCTGGGCGAGTACGGTGAAGGCGATGCCCAGGGTGTCGGTGGCAGCCTTCAGGTCGGCGCCCTGCAAGCCGTCGAAATTCACCCCGAGCACCTTGATGCCCTGGGCCTCCCACTGCTTGGCCGCGGCATTGAGCTCGGGAATTTCCGTACGGCACGGGCCGCACCATTCGGCCCAGTAGTTGAGCACCAGCCAGTGCCCGTCAACCTGTTCGCTCTTCACCGTATTGCCGTGCTGGTCCACACCGTAGTCTGCACCGCAGCCGCCGAGCAACAGGCTCGCGGTGATGGCCAGTGCAGCTGCCAAACGCCTTGCCATGGGTCAATCCTTCTCGAAGTTTTCAAGCATTGAAGTCGGTTAGAATAGCCGCCACACCCTGCTGGATGCGACCCGTCATGACCGATCTGACCCTGTATCATAACCCGCGCTGCTCGAAATCCCGCGGCGCCCTGGAGCTGCTCGAAGCACGCGGCTTGTCGCCCACCATCGTGCGCTATCTGGAAACCCCGCCAGACGCAGCCACCCTCAAGCAACTGCTTGGCCAGCTGGGCATCGGCGCCCGTCAGCTGCTGCGCAGCGGTGAAGACGAATACAAGGCCCTCGACCTGGCCAACCCGGCCTTGACCGATGCCCAGCTGATCGAGGCCATGGTCCAGCACCCCAAACTGATCGAACGCCCCATTCTGGTGGCCGGCAGCAAGGCCGTGATTGGCCGCCCACCGGAGAAAGTGCTGGAGATCCTGCCGTGAGCGCCCCGTACATCCTGGTGCTGTATTACAGCCGCCACGGCTCGACCAGCGAGATGGCCCGGCACATCGCCCGCGGCGTCGAGATGGCCGGCCTGGAAGCCCGCCTGCGCACCGTGCCGGCGATCTCCACCGAGTGCGAAGCGGTGGCCCCGGACATCCCCGCCAGCGGCGCGTTGTACGCCACCCTCGATGACCTGCGCCATTGCGCCGGCCTGGCCATGGGCAGCCCGACCCGCTTCGGCAACATGGCCGCCCCGCTCAAGTACTTCCTCGACGGCACCAGCAGCCTGTGGCTCGGTGGCGAGCTGGTGGGCAAGCCGGCGGCGGTGTTCACCTCCACCGCCAGCCTGCACGGCGGCCAGGAAACCACCCTGCTGTCGATGCTGCTGCCGCTGATGCACCACGGCATGCTGGTGCTGGGCTTGCCCTACAGCGAGTCGGCGTTGCTGGAAACCCGCGGCGGCGGAACCCCATATGGCGCCAGCCACCATGCCGGTGCCGACGGCAAGCGCGAACTCGATCAACACGAAATCACCCTGTGCCGCGCACTCGGCCAACGCCTGGCGAACACCGCCAAGGCCCTGGGTGGCGAACGTGGCTAAAAAACCCAAGGTACTGCCGCCACTGGACTGGCTGGCGCCACGGGTACGCCTGACCCGCGCCTTGAGCCTGGCCTGTTTCTTCGGCCTGATCGCCTTGCTGGTGGTGAACAACCTGTGGTTCGCCGACCTGCACGGGGCGCGGGTCGGGGTGATCCTGGCCGTCGAGCTGATCCCCCTGCTGCTGCTGTTGCCCGGCATGCTCAAAGGCAGCGCCCGGGCGCATGCCTGGACCTGCTTCGTGGTGAACATCTACTTCATCAAGGGCGTGCTGGCGGCGTTCGACCCGGCGCGAGCGGTGTTTGGCTGGGTTGAGGTGCTGGTGAGCCTGGGGTTGTTCGTCAGCGGGTTGCTGTTCGTGCGCTGGAAGTTCCAGCAGGAGCGGCGCCTGGCGGGCGAAGCAAGCTAAACACCATCGCGGGGCAAGTCGCAGCGGCGAACCGCCGCTCCCACGCTGCACTCACACAGAATGCGTGGGAGCGGGCTTGCCCCGCGATGGCATTACCACTGATCTCAATGGTTGACGGTATGCGCCAGCATCACCGACAACTGGCACAGCGGCCGCCCGCTCTCGGCGTGCCACTGATTGAACGCCTGCTGCACCAACGCCAGGTCGCGCTGGCTGGTCGGCGGCTTGTCGATGATCTTCTGCGCGATCAGCGCGGCCGCCATGTCGTCGGTAGGGATGAAGGTATCCTTGCCGACCATGCGCAAAAAGCGCGGCGCCGACAGCCCGCCCAATTGGTTACCGTGCTTGGCCAGGTACTTCCACAGCCCGACGATGTCGGTCTCTGGCCAATCGGCGATGAACGCGCCGAAACTGCCGTTCTCCCTGGCCACATCCAGCACCATCTGCGCATTGCGCGGCACGCTCTTGAGCTTGCCCAGGTGGCGGATGATGCGCTCGTCCTGCATCAGCCGCTCCAGGTGCTCGGCGCCCATCAGCACGACTTTCTCCGGGTCGAAACCAAAGAACACCTGCTCGAACGCCGGCCACTTGGCGTCCACCAGGCTGTGCTTGAGCCCGGCGCGGAACACGCGCAGGGCCAGGGTCGACAGATAGCGGTCATCGCTGATGTCGCGCAACTGCGCCGGCGTGCGCGGCTGCGGCAGGAAGGCCTCCAGGGCCTGGGCCGAGCCGAAGCGGTTCAGGCAGTACTCATACAGCCACGAGTAGTCGCGCATGGGCTCAGAGATTCACCACGTCGAGAAAGCGCGGGGTGGCGTTTTCGTCGATCGTAAGGCTGGTGAAGTCGAACAGGTTGCGGTCGGCCAGCTGCGACGGCGCCACGTTCTGCATGGCGCGGAAGATGCTTTCGGTACGGCCCGGGTGCTTGCGCTCCCACTCCACCAGCATGTCCTTGACCACCTGGCGTTGCAGGTTTTCCTGCGAGCCGCACAGGTTGCACGGGATGATCGGGAATTCCTTCATGTCCGAATAGGCCTGGATGTCCTTCTCGCTGCAATAGGCCAGCGGGCGGATCACCACGTTGCGCCCGTCATCGGCGCGCAGCTTCGGCGGCATGCCCTTGAGCGCGCCGTTGAAGAACATGTTGAGGAAGAAGGTCTCGACGATGTCGTCGCGGTGGTGCCCCAGGGCCATCTTGGTCGCGCCGATCTCGTCGGCGAAGGTGTACAGCGTGCCACGGCGCAGGCGCGAGCACAGCGAGCAGGTGGTTTTGCCCTCGGGCACCAGCTCTTTGACCACCGAGTAGGTGTCCTTCTCGACGATGTGGTACTCGACACCCAGTTCCTTGAGGTAGGCCGGCAGCACGTGCTCGGGGAAGCCCGGCTGCTTCTGGTCCATGTTCACCGCGACGATCTCGAACTTGATCGGCGCCACCTTCTGCAGGTGCAACAGAACGTCGAGCATGGTGTAGCTGTCCTTGCCGCCGGACAGGCAGACCATGACCTTGTCGCCATCCTCGATCATGTTGTAGTCGGTGATGGCTTCGCCAGCGAGACGACGCAGGCGTTTTTGCAGTTTGTTCTGGTTGACCGAGAGGGTGCCCATAGCGCTTGGATCCGCGAGGTGTGACAAAAGGCGCATATTTTACGCACAAATGGCGCACCGCTGTAGGCCATTCCGATAAAGACTTCAAGGGAATCAACACCGGGCCTGACAGCGCAATTTGCTCTAAAAAGCCGGTTTTGTGTGGGGAACGGCTTCCTATACTGCGACATAAGGCCACATGACCGCAGTAATCGATGTTCCTGGCCTCGGGCCACAGGCGCTCCATCTGGGGGGCGTTTGGCAACGACGATAGGAGTGACCAGTATGATTCATCACGTTGTAGGGCTGTTCACCCACCCTGACCAGGAGTGGCGGGAGATCCGTGGCGAGGACGAAAGCATCAGCCACATGTACCTGACGCACACACTGATCCTGGCGGCGATCCCCGCCGTCTCGGCGTTCATCGGCACCACCCAGGTCGGCTGGGTAATCGGCGAGCGCCCGGCAGTGATGCTGACCATGGAAAGCGCGATCTGGATGAGCATCATGTCGTACCTGGCGATGCTCGCCGGGGTGGCCGTGATGGGTGCCTTCATCCACTGGATGGCGCGCACCTACGACGCCAACCCGAGCATGGCGCAGTGCATCGCCTTTGCCACCTACACCGCCACCCCGCTGTTCATTGGCGGCCTGGCGGCGCTTTACCCGCACTTGTGGCTGGGCATGCTGATCGGTACGGCGGCGATCTGCTACACGGTCTACTTACTGTATGTGGGGCTACCGACGTTCATGAACATTCCGTCCGATGAAGGCTTCCTGTTCTCCAGTTCGGTGCTGGCGGTGGGCCTGGTGGTCCTGGTGGCGATCATGGCCGCCACGGTGATCATCTGGGGACTGGGCGTGGGGCCCGTCTACACCAACTAGCACACACCTATTAGATCGACCCGACACGGGAGCATCACCCGAGGCCGCCGCAAGGCGGCTTCGTTCCATCCGCTGATCGGTGGCTCGGCAGGCCCGAAGCGCTTGCGGCATAATGCCCGGCCAGGAGAACCACCCCGCCATGCCCGAGCAGCTCAAGCAACGCGTCGAAACCTGTTACCAGCAAGCCGAAACCTTCTTCAAACGCCCCTTCCCGCGCCCGGAAGTGAGCTTCAAGCTGCGCGGGCAAAAGGCGGGTGTCGCTCACCTGCACGAGAACCTGCTGCGCTTCAACCTGCAGCTGTACCGTGAGAACCAGGAAGACTTCCTGCGCCAGACCGTGGCCCATGAAGTGGCGCATCTGGTCGCCCACCAACTGTTCGGCGAGCGCATCCAGGCCCATGGCGAAGAGTGGCAGTTGATCATGCGGGGAGTGTACGAACTGCCGCCCAACCGCTGCCACAACTACGAAGTGCAACGGCGGGCGGTGACCCGTTACATCTACCACTGCCCGTGCCCGCAGAGTGATTTCCCGTTCACCGCGCAGCGCCACAAGCTGGTGCGCCAGGGGCGGCGCTACCTGTGCCGGCGGTGCCGGGAGATCCTGGTGTTCAGCGGGCAGACGCGGGTGGAATAACCCCGCGGCGCTGGGTCAAGCCACCAGGTCGTCAGCGCTGAAGTGGGTTACGCCCACCAGGTGGATCTCGAAATCCGCATTCAGGTTGCCGTCGATGTTGCCCGACAGGATCTCATCGGCGAAACGCAGCTGGCCTGCACCGGTGAACGCCTTGTCATCAATGAACTGGAAAGCGTTGAGGCCCCTGACCAGCAGGTTGGCGTCGATCTTGCTCAAATCGATGCGGTCGCCCTGTTCATGGCTGAAGTCGGTGATGACATCACGCTTGTCCCCCACCCCCAGTTCCTTGAGCAGATTGAACACGAAGCGGTCAGCGCCGTCGCCACCGGTGAGCGTATCGGTGCCAAGGCCGCCGACCAGCACATCGTCACCCGCGCCGCCATCGAGCACGTCATTGCCTGCGCCACCGTCAAGCAGGTTGTCGCCGGCATTGCCGGTGATCCGGTTGTCCAGCAGGTTGCCGGTGCCCTTGAGGTTTTCCTGCCCGGTCAGTACCAGGTTTTCCAGGTTGGCGCCCAGGGTCCAGTTCACCGAGCTGCGCACGGTATCAATCTCGCTCGCCAGCTTGCTGGTTTCGACGATCACGTCACGCAGGTTGTCCACCACATAGGTGTCGTTGCCCAGGCCTCCGACCAGGGTGTCGATACCGGCACCGCCATCGAGCACGTTGTCACCCTCATTGCCGGTGATGCGGTTGTTCAAGGCGTTGCCAGTGCCGTTGAGGTTTGCCTGCCCGGTCAGCGTGAGGTTCTCGAGGTTGGCCCCCAGCGACCAGTCGACCGAGGAGAACACACTGTCGATTTCGGCTGGCGACTGCCCCTCTTCGCGAATCACGTCGTCCGTGCTATCGACGTAGTAGGTGTCGTTGCCCAGGCCGCCGATCAGGGTGTCCGCGCCCCCACCGCCGCGCAGCACGTTGGCGCCGCTGTTGCCGGTCAGCACGTTGTCGCCCAGGTTGCCGGTCAGTGCCAGATTGGCCCTGCCGAGCAACTCGCCGTCTTCCACATCCTTGCCCAACACGTAGCTGATCGAGGCGCGAACCAGGTCGTGCCCCTCGCCGGGCTGCTCGATGACCTCGTCCAACAGGCTGTCGACGTAGTAGATATCGTTACCCAGGCCGCCGGCCATCTGATCGTTGCCGAGCCCACCATCGAGCAGGTCGTCGCCTTCGCCCCCTTCGAGGCGGTCGTTGCCTGCCCCACCGAACAGCAGGTTGTCACCGCTGTTGCCAACGATCTGGTTGGCCAGGCTGTTGCCGGTGCCCTTGAGGTTTGCGCTGCCGGTGAGCCACAGGTTTTCCAGGTTGCTGCCCAGCACCCAGTCCAGCGAAGCACGCACGGTATCGATACCGCTGCCCTTGCCTGCCCCTTCGATGACCTGGTCGCCGGCATTGTCCACCAGGTAGGTGTCGTTCCCCAGGCCGCCGATAAGGATATCTGCCCCTGCGCCACCATCGAGCAGGTTGTCGCCGGCATTCCCGGTGATGCGGTTGTTCAGGGCGTTGCCGGTGCCGCTGAAGCCGGCCGTGCCGACCAGGGTCAGGTTCTCGAGGTTTGCCCCCAACTGCCAGTCGACTGCGGCGATAACGGTGTCGATCTCGTTGGCTGACAAGCCCTCCTCGATGATCAGGTCGTCGGCACTGTCGACGTAGTAGGTATCGTTGCCCAACCCGCCGATCAAGGTGTCCTGGCCGCCCTCACCCTTGAGCACATTGTTCCCGGCGTTACCCGTGAGCCTGTTGTTGCCGGCGTTGCCGGTTAGGTCGAGGTTGGCCTTGCCCAGCAACTCCCCATCCTCGACATTGGCCGCCAGTACATGACTGACCGAGGCGCGCACCAGGTCGCGCCCTGCGCCTGCTTCCTCGACCACGATGTCGCGCAGGTTGTCGACGTAATAGATATCGTCACCCTGCCCGCCCATCATGCGGTCGGCCCCGAGGCCACCGTCCAGGGTGTTGTTGCCGGCATTGCCGGTCAACACGTTGACCAAGGCGTTGCCAGTGCCGCTGAGGTCGTCTGCGCCGGTGAGCTCGAGATTTTCCAGGTTGGCACCCAGCACCCAGCTCAGTGAAGCCCGCACCGTATCGACACCGGCATTGGCGGCTTCGACGACCGTATCGCCCAGGTCGTCGACGATATAGGTGTCGTTGCCGGCACCACCGATCAGCGTGTCGGCCCCGGCGCCACCATCGAGCACATTATTGCCGGCGTTACCGGTGATACGGTTGTTCAACCCATTACCGGTGCCATTGAGGTTGCCACGGCCGGTCAGCGTGAGGACCTCCAGGTTGTCGCCGAGGCTGTAGCTGACCGACGCGATGACCGTGTCGGTCTCGCCCGGCAAGGCACTCTCCTCGATCACCACATCGCCCTCGTCGTCGACGATATAGGTGTCGTTGCCCAAACCACCGCCCATGATGTCCTGGCCGCCACGGCCGTCGAGCACATTGTCGAGGGCATTGCCGACCAGGGTGTCGGCGAAGGCCGAACCGGTGGCGTTCTCGATCTTCGCACCAAAGGCGATAGCCAGGCCGTTGTTGATCCAGGTGCCGCGAGCGACGTCGAAGAATTGCGCGCCGATGCTGCTGAACTCACCCTCGTTGAGGTTGAGCACCACGCCAGTGCGCTGGTTGCTGGCATCGAGGGTGTCGATACCGCCCGCGTCCCACAGGGTCTGGAACACCACCTGGTCGGGCTTCCAGCTGTAGGTGTCATTGCCGGCATGCCATTTGGTGTTGGCGCCGTACAGGCCCTGTATCACCAGGACGTCCAGCAGCATCGGGGTGCTGGGCTCGACATAGCCGCTGGCGGTGCTGTAGGCGTTGTTGTAGCTCATCAGCGTGTAACGCACGTCATCCAGCTCGGCTGGCAGCACCGCGTCGTTGTCGGGCAGGCCACTGAACGGGTGCTTCAGCCCCAGGGCATGACCGATCTCGTGCATGAACGTCATGAAGTCGTAGGAGCCCGCCACCGGCTTGGCTTCATTAGTGTGCTTGCCGATCCAGACGTCGCCGGCATTGGGGGTGCGCGCCGGGAAATAAGCCCAGGCGGCAGCATCTTCGGCCATGTCGTGGGTACCGCCGAAACGCATGTCGCCGACAGAAGTGCGTGTCTCCGACACCAGGCTGAAGCGGATGTCCGCCACTGCCGACCAGGCGGCCAGGGCGCCGGTTACAGCGGTTTTCTGCGCGGCGCTGAGCACATAGGCATTTTCGTATTCGTTGGTTTGCGAGTACCACAGGGAGAACCGCGAAGCCGGGGTGATGAAGCTATAGGTCAGTTGGGTCGTGCCCCAACCGGTGCCCCAGGCCGAGCCGCCGATCAGGCTGTCGATCACGCTGTTGCCCGATACCGGGATGGAACGGGCAAACGAAGAGCCTAGCGGGCTGGGCATTACTCAATTTCCTGAATGGGCCGGAGACTTCCCTGTATGCAACGCCTGGCCGACCCCCTCACCAGGCAGATACAAAGTGATGGCAATGTAACATTAAATTGGCGTCAAAAGAACGTTTCAGCTATGGCCGCCAGGCACGAAAAAGCCCATCCGAAGATGGGCTTTTCTGTCTTGCCAGGCTCTATATCAACGCGCCGGGCCTTCTGCCACACCGAGGTCGTCGGTCGGACGGGTCTCGACCAGCGGCGAGCCACCGGAGGCCAGCTCCGACTCCAGCTTGTCGGTATCCAGCTCCTTGACCCACTTGGCCACCACCACGGTGGCCACGGCGTTGCCGATCAGGTTGGTCAGGGCGCGGGCTTCGGACATGAAGCGGTCAATGCCGAGGATCAGCGCCAGGCCGGCAACCGGCAGATGGCCAACGGCCGACAGCGTCGCTGCCAGGACGATGAAGCCCGAACCGGTAACGCCGGCAGCACCTTTGGACGCAACCAGCAGCACCAGCAGCAGGGTGATCTGGTGGGTGATGTCCATGGTGGTGTCGGTGGCCTGGGCGATGAACACCGCAGCCATGGTCAGGTAGATCGAGGTACCGTCGAGGTTGAACGAGTAGCCGGTCGGGATCACCAGGCCAACCACGGATTTCTTCGCGCCCAGGCGCTCCATCTTGGCCAGCATGCGTGGCAGGGCCGATTCGGAGGACGAGGTGCCCAGCACGATCATCAGCTCTTCACGGATGTAGCGGATCAGCTTGAGCACGCTGAAGCCGTGGGCGCGGCAGATGCCACCCAGCACCACCAGCACGAACAGCACGCAGGTGATGTAGAAGCAGGCCATCAGGTAGCCCAACTGCACCAGCGACCCCACGCCGTACTGGCCGATGGTGAAGGCCATGGCACCGAAGGCGCCGATCGGGGCCAGCTTCATGATCATGTTGATGATGTTGAACATGACATGGGCGAAGCGGTCGATCAGGTCCAGCAGCGGCTTGCCGTAGCTGCCCAGGCGGTGCAGGGCGAAGCCGAAGATCACCGAGAACATCAGCACTTGCAGGATGTCGCCGTTGGCGAAGGCGCCGACCACAGTGTTGGGGATGATGTTGAGCAGGAAGCCAACGGTGGTCTGCTGTGCGCCGGCGGCGGCGTAGGCGGCCACGCTGCTGGCGTTCAGGGTGCTGACGTCGATGTGCATGCCAGCGCCTGGCTTGACCACGTTGACGACGACCAGGCCGATGATCAGGGCGACCGTGGAGACGATCTCGAAGTACAGCAGCGCGTAGCCGCCGGTCTTGCCCACCGACTTCATGCTCTGCATGCCAGCGATGCCGCTGACCACGGTACAGAAGATGATCGGGGCGATGACCATCTTGATCAGTTTGACGAACCCGTCACCCAGCGGTTTGAGGGCAACGCCGGTTTCCGGATAGAAGTGGCCGAGCAGGATACCGATGGTGATGGCGAGCAACACCTGGATATACAGCGATTTGTACAGCGGCTGACGTGTCGTCATGGCTCATTTTTCCTCAAGTGTGCCGGCGCATCCTTCCCAGGATGTGGGGCACCTGAATCGCGAACCCTCCTGCACCCGGAGGGATTTGTCGTTGTGTTCGAGCGCCTGGGCAGGCCTCTGCCAGATGAATAGCAAGGGTGATGCCAAGGTGCCCGCTTGGGGTGCACGACCAGTGTTTACGGGGTGGGAACGCCCTCGGACAGGGCGTAAATGCAGGTGGGAAATGGCGGATTCCCGCCCGATGGCGGAAATCGTACAAGGCGGGTTGGCGGGAATCCGCCTTGGAGGTGTTCGGTAAAGATGTTCCGTGGGAGCGGCGGTGCGCCGCTGCGACTTGCCCCGCGATGCTGGTGCGGGCCTCATCGCGGGGCAAGCCCGCTCCCACGCGCCGCCCTCCTGGACTAAGAAGCGCCCCCTGGACCAGGAGGGTAGAGTTCTCCCCGCAGCGTCAATCGAGTCGGAATGCGATTCGGAACGCAGCCCCGCCCAACGGCGAATCGCCCAGGCTCAGCTCGGCGTCGTAGCTGTCGATGATGTCCTTGACCACCGCCAGGCCGATACCCTGCCCCGGGTGCTGGCTGTCCAGGCGCTCGCCGCGCTCGAGGATGCGCTCGCGCTGGTCGGGGGGCACGCCGGGGCCGTCGTCTTCGACGCACAGCTCCAGGAGCCCCGGCGCTTCATGCAGGCTGACCCGCACTTGCCCCAGGCACAGCCGGTAGGCGTTTTCCAGCAGGTTACCGAGCAGTTCGAGCAAAGCCCCCTGCTCCATCGGCACCCGCGCCTGGGCCGGGATGTCGAGGCTGACCTCGACGCGTTTATCACGGTAGACCTTGGCCAAGGTGCTGCACAGGCTGTCGAGCAACGGGCCGAGCTGCACCTGATGGCGCACCAGACCGCTCTTGCGCAGGCTGGCGCGCTGCAACTGGTAGTCGATCTGCTGGCTCATGCGCTCGATCTGGCCCTGCAGCACCCGCCCCTGTTCCGGCTCCTGCTTGCCCTGGGCCATGCTTTCGCCCACGCCCTGCAGCACCGCCAGTGGGGTCTTGAGGCTATGGGCCAGGTCGTCGAGCGAGTCCTTGTAGCGCTGGCGCTGCTCGCGCTCGCTACGCAGCAGGCGGTTGAGCGAGCCCGTCAGGCGTAGAAGTTCACGGGGATGCTCACGGCTGAGCCCCTCCCGCGCGCCAGCTTCAACCTCGTCGAGTTCGACGCTGAGCCGGCGCAACGAACGCAAGCCCCAGGTCAGGCCGGCCCAAAGCAGCAGCATCAACGCCAGCAAGGCGGCGCCAAAGCCCAGGTAGAGCTTCTCGCGCAAGCCATCGAGGGTTTCCTGGTACTCGCGCACCGGTTGCAGGGCCACGATGCTGAACGCGGCACTCTTGCCGCCCAGCAACTTGACCTCCACGTCATAGACGAAGAACTCGTCGCCATCGCTTTGCTGGATGCGCGCGAATTCGTTGCCCCGCCCGTCGTAGCGCGGCTGGTAATTGATGTTCTGGTTGCGGGTGGCCCGCGACTGCCAGACCAGCTTGCCCTGGCGGTCGAAGATATAGCCGAGCAGGCCGGTGTAGGGCAGGTTGAAACGCTCGTCCGGCAGCAGCGCCGGCATCTGCAACTGGCCACGCTCGATACGCGCGGCGGAGATCAGGGTGGTTGCATCGGAAGCCAGGCGCTGCTCGATCGACTCCTGCAACGCCAGGCTGAAAGCCTTCTGCAACGCCGGCAGCAGCGCCAGCATGAACAGCAACGCCAACAGCGCCGCCGCCAACATCAGGCGCACGCGCAGCGAACGGATCATCGGCAGCGCTCGGTGAACAGGTAGCCCAGGCCGCGCACCGTGTCGATCGGTTTGAAGCCCTGCTCGCCCTCGAGCTTGCGCCGCAAGCGGCCGACCAGCACCTCGATGACGTTAGGGTCGCGCTCTTCGTCCCCCGGGTAGAGCTGCTCCATCAGCCGGTCCTTGGCCACCACCTGCTGGTGATGACGCATGAGGTATTCGAGGATGCGGTATTCGTAGGCAGTCAGCGCCAGCGGTACGTCGTCCAGTGTTGCCTGCTTGCGATTGAGGTCCAGCACCAGGGGGCCGGCGGCGATGGTCGACTGGGTGAAACCGCTGGAGCGGCGCAACAGCGCATTCAGGCGCGCTTCCAGCTCTTCGAACTGGAACGGCTTGACCACGTAATCGTCGGCACCGGCGGCCAGGCCTTCGACCTTGTCCTGCCAGTTGCCGCGGGCGGTGAGGATGAGGATCGGGAAGCTCTGGCCCAGGCTGCGCAACTGGCGGATCAGGTCCAGCCCGTTCATGCCCGGCAGGCCCAGGTCGATGATCGCCAGGTCGTGGTTGTACTGCTCGGCCTGGTACAGGGCCTCCTCGGCATTGGCCACCGCTTGCACCACATGGCCGCCCTCGCTCAGGCGAGTGAACAGATGATGACGCAGCAGCGCCTCGTCCTCGACCACCAGCAATTTCATGCAACTCTCCTTCTTGGGTTGCCTGTGCGATCCCATTCGCGGGTAAACCCGCTCCCACAGGTACTGCATCGCACTATAGGCTTACGCTTGACCTGTGGGAGCGGGTTTACCCGCGAAAGGGCCGGTACAGGATAACAGTGACCTCAGAACTTGTAGTTGGCCGCCAAGTAGGTCTGCGCGCTGCTGTTCAGGCGCAGGGTACCGATCTTCGCGCCGTCATGGGGCGACAGTTCGGTGCTGGCGTTGCTACGCAGGTAGCGGTAGCCCAGTTCCACCGAAGCATTGTCGGTGACCTGCTGCAGCACGCCACCCTGCAGGCCGACGGCGTAGCCGGTGTCGGTGTCGCGGCTGTAGCCGGAGGATTCCTGGGACAGTTTGGTCACGCCAAGCGAAGCACCGC
Source organism: Pseudomonas sp. GZD-209 (assembly GCF_049310485.1). Lineage (NCBI taxonomy): Bacteria > Pseudomonadati > Pseudomonadota > Gammaproteobacteria > Pseudomonadales > Pseudomonadaceae > Pseudomonas > Pseudomonas sp. GZD-209. The sequence goes on along the minus strand of NZ_JBMOWQ010000056.1, from coordinate 46,636 downwards.
CGAACAGCTTGGTGGTATCGCCCACCGGCAGGAACAGGTCGTAGCTGCCGAGCAGGTTTTCCTGGCGCAGCTTGAGGCCGCTGTGCTCGCCCGAGACGTTGTCGTAGGTCAGGTAGTAGCGGCCCTGGTTGTTCATCTGCCCCAGGCGAACGCCCCAGGTACCGTCCTTGGCGATGATGCCATCGGTGTTCAGGTGGTCGGTGTTGCTCTGCAGCAGGCCGGACTTGCGGACCTTGTCGCTGGTCTGGCCATAGGTGAGGCTGGCGAAGGTGTCGTCGGCCTGGGCAGTGGTGGCGATGCCAGCGGCGCAAACGGCCATGGCGGCAAGCAGAGTGTTGAAGGTTTTCATAGGTTCGTACTCCAGTTGGATGCGCTGTTTCGGTCTGGGGACTAGAGTAGGGAGGACGCCCTGAACCACCGCTGAACCCGGCCTGAACCCCGGCTGAACGAAATACCCACCGCAAAAGAAGGAGCTTTGCCCATGCGTTCCCTGCTTGCCCTGGCCCTGCTGTGCAGTACCGCCCTTGCCCAGGCAGCGGTGCAGACCCGCGAGATCCGCTACCAGGATGCCGACGGCACCCCCCTGATCGGCTACTACGCCTATGACGACGCAATCGAAGGTAAACGCCCCGGTATCGTGGTGGTGCATGAATGGTGGGGCCTGAACGATTACGCCAAGCGCCGCGCCCGGGATTTCGCAGCGCTGGGCTACAACGCCCTGGCCATCGACATGTACGGCGACGGCAAGCACACCGAACACCCGCAGGATGCCCAGGCGTTCATGGCAGCGGCGATGAAGGACCCGCAGGCCGCCGCCAAACGCTTCGATGCGGGGCTGGAGTTATTGAAGCTGCAGCCCAACACCCGGCAACACCAGTTGGCCGCCGTGGGCTACTGCTTTGGCGGCAAGGTGGTGCTCGACGCCGCGCGCCGCGGCGAGAAGCTCGATGCCGTGGTGAGTTTCCATGGCGCACTGGTCACCCAGACGCCGGCCAAGCCCGGGGTGATCCGGGCCAAGATCCTGGTGGAGCATGGCGAAGCCGACAGCATGGTCACGCCGGAGCAGGTGGCGGCGTTCAAGGCAGAGATGGATGCGGCCAAGGCCGACTACAAGTTCGTCGGGATTCCGGGGGCCAAGCATGGGTTTACCAACCCGGATGCCGATCGGTTGAGCCATGGTGAGCATGGCGGGCCGGACATTGGTTATGACAAAGCGGCGGACGAGAGCTCGTGGAAGGACATGCAGGCGTTCCTCAAGTCGGCGTTTGATTGAGAACCGCAGGGGCCGCTTTGCGGCCCCAGCAATTTCAGCTCCACCGCCCGCCCAACGGCTGGCACAATACCCGCCATGAACAGACTCCCCGCCTGCTGCGCCCCCCTCCAGCACCACTGGCCCTTGCCCCGCCCGGTCCCCGGCGCGGTGCTGGTCAGCTGCGCTTTCGACCCGGCCCAGCTCGCCGCCGATGACTTCCAACGCGCCGGCATCACGCAAAGCGCCAGCCTGCAACGCTCGGTGGCCAAGCGCCAGGCCGAGTACCTGGCCGGCCGTGTATGCGCCCGCGAGGCCCTGCAGCGCCTGGATGGCCGCGACTATGTGCCCGCCACTCACGAGGATCGCTCGCCGATCTGGCCCGCCGGCATCCACGGTTCGATCACCCACGGCAAGGGCTGGGCCGCCGCCGTGGTGGCAGCCGACGGCGCCTGTCGCGGCCTGGGGCTGGATCAGGAAAGCCTGCTGAGCGAGGAGCGTGCCGAACGCCTGGCCGGCGAGATCCTCACCGCCGCCGAACTGGAACGCCTGGACCGCAGCCAGCAGGCCCTGGCCGTGACCCTGACCTTCTCGCTCAAGGAAAGCCTGTTCAAGACCCTCTACCCGCTGACCCGACAACGCTTCTACTTCGAGCACGCCGAGCTACTGGCATGGTCCGCCGATGGCCACGCCCGCCTGCGCCTGCTGACCGACCTGTCGGCGCAGTGGCGCCACGGCGTAGAGCTCGATGGCCAGTTCTGCGTGCAGGACGGCCACCTGCTCAGCCTGATCAGCGTTTAATCCCGTGGCTGCTCGCGCGGCCAGCTCAGGCTGAAACACGCCCCGCCCAACTGCTCGCTATGCCCCACCAGGGCGCGGCCGCCGTGCCAGTAGATGATCCGCCGCACGATCGACAAGCCCAGGCCATGCCCGCCCGAGGCGCGGGTGCGGCTGTCGTCCAGGCGGGTGAACGGGGTGAAGATGCGGTCCCATACCCCCTCCGGTATGCCCGGCCCGTCATCCTCCACATCGATACGGCAGCGCTGCTGGCCGAGTTGATAGCTAAGGCGCACCTCGGACTCGGCGTGGCGCATGGCATTGCGCACCAGGTTCTGCAGGGCGCGGTGCAGGTAGCGCGGCTCGGCCTCGACCCAGGCAGCGCCGCCGTCCAGCCCATGGCATTCGCCGCGCAGCACGCGCACATCGGCGCGCAGCGGGGCCAGCTCGTCGATCACCCGGGCCAGCAGTTCATCCAGGTCCACCGCCTGGAACTGCAAGGCCGGAGCGCCCTGTTCCAGGCGGGCGTAGGTCAGCATCTCGTCGACCAGCTTGTCCAGGTCCTGGATATCGCCGTCCATGCCGGCCAGGTGCTTGGCCCGGGCCTGCTCGGTGCTGGCGCTCTCGATCATCTCCAGGCCGAAGCGCAGGCGCGCCACCGGCGTGCGCAATTCGTGGGACACCGCCCGCACCAGCTCGCGCTGCATGGTCAGCGAACGCTGCAGGTGCTCGGCCATGCCATTGAAGGCTTCGGCCAGGCGCCCGACCGAGTCGGCGTCACCGGCCGGCACGCGGGTATCGAGGCTGCCCTGGGCGATGCGCGTGGCAGCCACTTCCAGGCCCGAGACGCGCCGCTCCAACTGGCGCACCAGCAGGTAGACCATCAAGCCGATCAGGCACAGGCCAAGAAAGGCGATCAGGATCAGCAACTGCGGCGGGTACGGGTTGAGCTGGTGCAGCGGGCCGATCTCCAGTACCCAGGGCGAGCCGGGCAAGCCCGAAAACACGCGGATCGAGTCACCGTCCTTGCCCAGCGCCATCACCGTGTCGCCCTCCTCCACCCGGCGCCGCTGGTCGTCATCCAGCGCCGCGCGCTCGATGCGCTGCAGGGCGATGTCAAAGCCGAAACCCTTGCTCTGGCGGATCTGCGCCAGGCGGCTCTGCTGCTCGGTGACCGGGTAACGCACCAGTTCGTCGGCCAGCAGATAAAGGGTGGCACGCGCCAACTGCTCGCTGACCTGCTTGACCTCGGCCACCAGCAACTGGTCTTCGCGCCCGACCCGGCGCAGCACCCGGGCGGCATGCGGGCCGGTCTTTTCCACCACCACCAGGTCGCGGTACAGCCGTGCGCGCTGGCCGCCATCGAGGGTGAAAGCCGACAGGGGTTGCAGGTCGAGCGGCACCCCCAGCAACCGCTCCCAGATCACCAGCGAACGCTTGCGCTCCACGTCGTTCTGCTGCGCCAGGTTGTCGGCCATCAGGCTGAAGGTGCCTTGGGCCAGGCCTTCGCGGTGCTGGCCGGCACGCACCTCGTTGGCCAGGTGCAGGCTGAGCACGCCGAGCACGGCCACCAGTACCAGCACGGCGAGCATGCCGCCATAGATGCGCAGGAAAATGGAATTCATGGGGCCGGTGCCTGGGCGGCCTCGCCGACGAACAGGTAGCCCTTGCTGCGCAGGGTCTTGATCAGGCGCGGGTTGATCGGGTCGTCGCCGATCTTGGGGCGGATCTTGGAGATGCGCACGTCGATGGAGCGGTCCTGGCCGTCGTAACCGACGCCGCGCAATGAGGTAAAGATTTCTTCGCGCGACAGCACCCGCCCGGCGTTGCTGGCCAGCAGCCATAGCAGGTCGAATTCGGCGCCGGTCAGCTCGACCAGCTGGCCGCCCAGGCGCGCCTCGCGCAGGCGCTGGTCGATGTGCAGCGGGCCGAAGGCCAGTGCTTGCTGGCGCTCCGGCGCTTCGCTGCGGCGCAGCAGGGCATGGATGCGCGCCAGCAACAGGCGGGGACGCACCGGTTTGCATACATAGTCATCGGCGCCTTGGTCCAGGCCCTGGACCTGGTCGAGTTCGTCACTGCGGGCGGTGAGCATGAGGATGGGCCCGGCGTACTGGCCGCGCACCCGGCGGCAGATGCTCAGGCCGTCTTCGCCGGGGAGCATCAGGTCGAGGATGACCAGGTCGGGCTGGCTGTCGATGATGCGCCGCGCCGCGCGGCCGCCATCGCCCTCTACCGCCACCTCGAAGCCGTTGGCCTGGAGGTACTCGGCGGTGAGCTCGGCGAGGCGCTGGTCGTCCTCGACGATCAGGATGCGGTTGTTCGGCTGGTCCATGGCCCTTTACCCTTTGTTGGTCTTGTTCGGGGGTACTGCAGGCTTGTGCGGGCCCATCGCGGGGCAAGCCCGCTCCCACGATGCTCACGCCATGATGTGGGAGCGGGCTTGCCCCGTGATGGGCCCGCACAGGCACCACAACAACTTGATTGTGCTGATGATTCCCTTTCACCAAAGAGCAACATCGCCCCCGGATACTACGTTCCGGGCTCACCCCTGCCAATCACCTCAAACACCCCTTGGCTGAAGCATTTTTTGTGATAGGGTTCGCGCCCGCAAAAAACTGCCCAAGGGCGGCGAGACGCAGAAAAATCGTGAAAACCTCTTGGGACAAGGCCTACAGCGACTACCCAGGAATCACACACAAAGTACCCACAACTTATCCACAGGCGCTCGCCTTGCAAAGCCCCCCAGACCGCATTATCTTGTATCCCGAACGCAGCGAACCACTAGATGTTGGGGTTCGAGCAAAATCACACACACAAGTCAACAGGCAAATTCAAGCGAATTTCACCTGCTGAACTTAACGTGATTCCAGCAGCCAAACCGCTCCTGCGGAGGCGACCGAGGCAAGCCCTTTCAAGGCCTTGTTCGGGTATGGGTGTTGCAGGCCAGGCCTGACACCCAACAGCAACAGATTTTGGGTTCGCCCAAAAACTTTGACTTCGGCCAGGGAGCGGCAGGTTATTGCCCTTTATTCCTGAGTCTGTCCCGAAGTCGGTACGCCCGAGCGGACGGATGCGTGTGCTTCATGCGCATCCCCGCCTGGGCCACCAGGCAAGTGGACGGAACGGTGGGCGCCCAAAAGGCGCCTGAACACTATAGAAACTGTGGAGACACCCACCCATGCAAACCGACACAACTCGCGAGAACCCGCAGGCTCTGGCGCCGCAGGCCGAGTCCAACCAGGACCTGGCTGCCACCGCCCCAGGCCAACTGCGCGTGATCAAGCGTAACGGTACTGTCGTCCCCTACACCGACGACAAGATCACCGTGGCCATCACCAAGGCGTTCCTCGCAGTTGAAGGCGGCACCGCTGCCGCTTCGTCGCGCATCCACGACACCGTCGCGCGCCTGACCGAGCAGGTCACCGCCACGTTCAAGCGTCGCATGCCATCGGGTGGCACCATCCACATCGAAGAAATCCAGGACCAGGTCGAACTGGCCCTGATGCGCGCCGGCGAGCAAAAGGTCGCCCGCGACTACGTGATCTACCGCGACCAGCGCGCCAAAGAGCGCGCCACCCGCGCCAACACCGGCGCCGTGGTCGAGCCGCACCCAAGCATCCGCATCACCCTGGCCGACGGCAGCCTGGCGCCGCTGGACATGGCGCGCCTGAACACCATCATCAGCGAAGCCTGCGAAGGCCTGGCCGAAGTCGATGGCGAGCTGATCCAGCGCGAAACCCTGAAGAACCTCTACGACGGCGTGGCCATCAAGGACGTCAACACCGCCCTGGTGATGACCTCCCGCACCCTGGTAGAGCGCGAGCCGAACTACTCGTTCGTCACCGCCCGCCTGCTGATGGACACCCTGCGCGCCGAAGGCCTGGGCTTCCTGGGCGTGGCCGAGAGCGCCACCCACCACGAGATGGCCGACCTGTACGCCAAGGCCCTGCCAGCCTACGTGGCCAAAGGTATCGAGTTCGAACTGCTCAACCCGGCCCTGGCCGACTTCGACCTGGAAAAACTGGGCAAGGCGATCAACCACGAGCGCGACCAGCAGTTCACCTACCTGGGCCTGCAGACCCTGTACGACCGCTACTTCATCCACAAGGATGGCGTGCGCTTCGAGCTGCCGCAGGTGTTCTTCATGCGTGTGGCCATGGGCCTGGCGCTGGAAGAGAAAGACAAAGAAGCCCGCGCGATCGAGTTCTACAACCTGCTGTCGTCGTTCGACTACATGGCGTCCACGCCAACCCTGTTCAACGCCGGCACCCTGCGCCCGCAACTGTCCAGCTGCTACCTGACCACCGTGCCGGACGACCTGTCGGGCATCTACCACGCGATCCACGACAACGCCATGCTGTCGAAATTCGCCGGTGGCCTGGGCAACGACTGGACCCCGGTGCGCGCCCTGGGCTCGTACATCAAGGGCACCAACGGCAAGTCGCAAGGCGTCGTGCCGTTCCTCAAAGTAGTCAACGACACCGCCGTTGCCGTGAACCAGGGTGGCAAGCGCAAAGGCGCCGTGTGTGCCTACCTGGAAACCTGGCACCTGGACATCGAAGAATTCATCGAGCTGCGCAAGAACACCGGTGATGACCGTCGTCGTACCCACGACATGAACACCGCCAACTGGATCCCTGACCTGTTCATGAAGCGCGTCTTCGATGACGGCAAGTGGACCCTGTTCTCGCCAAGCGAAGTACCTGATCTGCACGACCTGACCGGCAAGGCCTTCGAAGAGCGCTACGAGTACTACGAAGCCCTGACCGAGTACAACAAGATCAAGGTATTCAAGACCATCCAGGCCAAAGACCTGTGGCGCAAGATGCTGTCGATGCTGTTCGAGACCGGCCACCCATGGCTGACCTTCAAGGACCCGTGCAACCTGCGCAGCCCGCAGCAGCACGTGGGCGTGGTCCACAGCTCGAACCTGTGCACCGAGATCACCCTGAACACCAACAAGGACGAGATCGCGGTCTGCAACCTGGGCTCGATCAACCTGCCGAACCACATCGTCGATGGCAAGCTGGACACCGCCAAGCTGCAACGCACCGTGAACACCGCCGTGCGCATGCTCGACAACGTGATCGACATCAACTACTACTCGGTGCCGCAGGCGCGTAACTCGAACCTCAAGCACCGCCCGGTCGGCCTGGGCATCATGGGCTTCCAGGACGCACTGTACCTGCAGCACATCGCCTACGGCTCCGACGCTGCCGTCGAGTTCGCCGACAAGTCGATGGAAGCGGTCAGCTACTTCGCGATCCAGGCCTCCTGCGACCTGGCCGACGAGCGCGGCGCCTACGAGACCTTCCAGGGTTCGCTGTGGTCCAAAGGCATCCTGCCGCTGGATTCGCAACAGATCCTGATCGAAGCCCGTGGCCAGAAGTACATCGACGTCGACCTGACCGAAAGCCTGGACTGGGCACCGGTCCGTGCCCGCGTACAAAAAGGTATTCGTAACTCGAACATCATGGCCATCGCGCCGACCGCGACCATCGCCAACATCACCGGCGTGTCGCAGTCCATCGAGCCGACCTACCAGAACCTGTACGTGAAATCGAACCTGTCGGGCGAGTTCACCGTGATCAACCCGTACCTGGTGCGCGACCTGAAAGCCCGCGACCTGTGGGACTCGGTGATGATCAACGACCTGAAGTACTACGACGGTTCGGTGCAGCAGATCGAGCGTATCCCGCAAGAGCTCAAAGACCTGTACGCCACCGCGTTCGAAGTCGAGACCAAGTGGATCGTCGATGCCGCCTCCCGTCGCCAGAAGTGGATCGACCAGGCCCAGTCGCTGAACCTGTACATCGCCGGCGCCTCGGGCAAGAAGCTGGACGTGACCTACCGCATGGCCTGGTACCGTGGTCTGAAGACCACCTACTACCTCCGTGCCCTGGCCGCGACCAGCACCGAGAAGTCGACCATCAACACCGGCAAGCTCAACGCCGTGTCGAGCGGTGGCGACAGCGCCCCGGTCCAGGCCGCAGGCCCAGCCCCGGTACCGAAGGCTTGCGCCATCGACGAGCCGGATTGCGAAGCCTGCCAATAAGGCTTGGCTGAGGCTTCCCCCGGGAAGCCTCTTTTTTCGTGTAGCCACACGGAACCCTGTGGGAGCGGGTTTACCCGCGAACAGGCCGGCACTGCCGCCCCCTGCCCCACAGCCAAACACAATAGGCCCGGGCGCCAATACCCGGGCCAGCCCCTCAAAGGGCATTCAGATTTGCGTGCACTGCAGTACCCCATCCGGGGCCTAAGCACCGCAACCAAGATCCACCGGCCATACTCAAGATGGCCCTCAAGCAGGAGAACTCACCATGCTGAGCTGGGACGAATTCGATAAAGAAGACGGCGAAGTAGCCGCCAAGGGCAACACCGGCGCACAAGCCGCCGCAGCTGCCACCCTGGACAAGCTCGACAGCGCCGGCGGTGCCGCCGCCCTGGAAGCCCGCGCCGCCACCGCCTCGGACTCCGACGCCGTCAAGCGCGCCAAGGCTGCCCTGGACGCCCTGGACATCGCCGAAGGCCTGGCCGAGCTGGAAGGCTCCTCGGCCCGCGTCGCCGTTGACGAAAAGCGCATGATCAACTGCCGCGCCGACCTCAACCAGCTGGTCCCGTTCAAGTACGACTGGGCCTGGCAGAAGTACCTCGACGGCTGCGCCAACCACTGGATGCCGCAAGAGGTCAACATGACCGCCGACATCGCCCTGTGGAAGAGCATGGACGGCCTGACCGAAGACGAGCGCCGCATCGTGATGCGCAACCTCGGTTTCTTCTCCACCGCCGACTCGCTGGTTGCCAACAACCTGGCCCTGGCCGTGTACCGTCTGATCACCAACCCGGAGTGCCGCCAGTACATCCTGCGCCAGGCCTTCGAAGAGGCGATCCACACCCACGCCTACCAGTACTGCATCGAGTCGCTGGGCATGGATGAAGGCGAGATCTTCAACATGTACCACGAGATCCCGTCGGTCGCTAAGAAGGCGGCCTGGGGCCTGAAGTACACCCGCGCCATCTCGGATCCGGAGTTCAACACCGGCACCGTCGAGACCGACAAAGAGCTGCTGCGCAACCTGATCGCCTACTACTGCGTGCTGGAAGGCATCTTCTTCTACTGCGGCTTCACCCAGATCCTGTCCATGGGCCGCCGCAACAAGATGACCGGCGTTGCCGAGCAGTTCCAGTACATCCTGCGTGACGAGTCCATGCACCTGAACTTCGGCATCGACGTGATCAACCAGATCAAGATCGAGAACCCGCATCTGTGGGATGCGGCGATGAAGGAAGAGGCTACCCAGATGATCCTGCAAGGGACTCAGCTGGAGATCGAATATGCTCGCGACACCATGCCACGCGGCGTGCTGGGGATGAACGCGGCGATGATGGAGGATTACCTCAAGTTCATTGCTAACCGTCGTTTGACCCAGATTGGGTTGAAGGAAGAGTATCCGGGGACTACTAACCCGTTCCCTTGGATGAGCGAGATTATGGACTTGAAGAAGGAGAAGAACTTCTTTGAGACTCGCGTGATTGAGTATCAGACTGGTGGGGCTCTGAGCTGGGATTGATCGTCCTGCTATCCAAAAAGGCTGCCGTTTGGCAGCCTTTTTTATATCGAAGTCTCACTCGTCCGAGTCGACATCCTCACCATTAGATGGAAGCTCCAATACTGCCTGCTCGAGCTTTTCTGCTTGGGGGTTCCCATGCGCCAGCCAGTCAAATGCGAATATTCGCATTTGATCTCGTGCGTAGTCCGCAGCTTTAGCCCCGATAAAACCACGCCCTGGCAGACCTGAACTTTTTTGAACAACCAAAAGTGTTAGAGGTGGCAAGTCCTGCAGAATGCAATACGACTGTATAGGCTCCAGTAACCTGCCCATACCTGCTGCAGGAACTCCAATCAACCTAGAGAGCATCCCATACGTAAGCGACTGTCGGTTACGTGCCGCCAAGGCAAGCACCGCCCATATCTGACTGGCTCTTTCAGATCGATTCATGAGACTTCCTATCTCCGGTTGAGTAGCCAAGAAATATCATAACGCCACTATTACTTCAAAATGTGTTCCTGAATTGACGAAGTAGGTGTTGTCTTCTAGCTTGGCTGGTCAGCGCTTAAGAACGCTCACGCGGCGGAATCCCGTTCCCGTTAGCAACGGCTTTCCTGACTCTGGAAGCCAATCATGGACAACCACTACAGCTCCACCCTCTTCACCCGCCACAACCGCCCCCTCCACACCCTCTGGCTCGAATCCCAAGCCTGGTTCTGCGCCCACGAACTCGGCCGGATGACCGGGCGCTTCTTCGACGAACACTGCATCCGCAAGCTCGACCCGGACCAGCATCGCACCGTGCAGCTGCTGCGCTACGGCCAGTACAGCGAGACCACCATGGTCAGCGAGTCCGGGGCCTACACCCTGCTGGCCCATCATCACATTCCGGAGAACCGCCATCTGCGCCACTGGCTGACCCATGAGGTGGTGGCGGTGCTGCGCGATGGGCAGGACTCGGCGCTGAACGACCTGCCGCGCCTGGGCAGGATGTGCTGGCCGGGTGGGCATACGGCGAGTCTGTTGTATTGGCAGAGTGAGCCTTGGGTACGGATGCGGGATATGCCGGTGGTGATGGCGGCGGAAGTGCCTTTGGCCGTGGCTGCAAAGCGCAAGTTGAGCTGGAAGGAATGTGCGCAGCGGGCGTTGCGGTTGCATGGGGTTGAGGATTGAAGGTCCCTGGGGCCGCGCTGCGGCCCTTCGCGGGAAAACCCGCTCCCACACGAAGGGGGAATGGCAGAAGAAGGGCTTGCCCTCGCCACAAAGGGCATCGATGTGCCGGACTGGAACATGCCAGTCACGTGGTCGAGGGCAAGACCGTTGATGAGTATAGAGCGGATCATGAGTCTTGCGACATCGAAGGCAGCGCTTTCAAGGTGTTTGCGTAATGGCCGGCAGGTGTTCGCCGAAAGCCTTGCAGCGCCTAGCAGATCGAGCGCCGCCCGCGCGGCGCTTCGCGGGTAAACCCGCTCCCACAGTTTGTTTCGGGCCAATTATTCCTGTGAAAGTACCGGCGCCTGCCTTGGTGCATGCCTTGAGTCATGCGGGGCGGCGGCAACGCCCACACTGAAACCGAGTCGTACCAACAAGGCTGACCAGGTGATGGCACAGGAGAGACTGGCCCGAAACAAACTGTGGGAGCGGGTTTACCCGCGAAGCGCCGCGCGGGCGGCGCTCGATCTAGAGAACGCTGCAAGACTATCGCCAAGCGCCTTGCGGCCAATCGCGGGGCAAGCCCGCTCCCACGCCCTCATCAGCTCACTATGGACTTAGTGAGCAACATCCAACGGCATCCGGTACTCGATCACCCCCGGCTTCTCGGCAATCCAGTCATACAACCGCTGCGCAGTCTGGTTGGTCTCCTGGGTATGCCAGTACAGCCGGTCGCATTGCTGCTGCCGGGCCTGGTCCTGGACGAACTCGATCAGCCGCTTGCCGACCGTCCGGCCCCGTGCGCTCGGGCACACGAACAGGTCTTCCAGGTAGCAGAAGTCGTTGCGCCCCCAGGTCGAACGGTGGAACACGTAGTGGACGAAGCCGAAGAGCTGCTCGCCGTCGGTGGCCACGGCGCAGTGCATGGGCTCGGCCGGGTCGAAGAAACGGGCCCAGGTGCGCTCGGTGATGGCTGGGCCCAGGTCCACTTGGTAGAAGGCCTGGTATTGCGCCCAGTAGTCGCACCAGGGCTGCAGATCGGCTTGCTTCACTCGGCGAACGAAAACGGGCAGTTGGGTGGTGGTCATTGTTGGAACCCTTTTGGACAAGACAGCGTGAATGAGTGAGGGGCCGGCCTGCCCGCAGCGCTTGCCTTCCTTGGCGGCTGCTTGCGGGCCTGGGTTTTATAGCGGATAAATGGTTGGTTTTTACCTGCCAATTGCTTGGCAATGACCAGACCACTTTGGGGTTCTAGGAAGGGGTAAGGCTTGAGATTGCCGGGGGCGCTTCGCGCCCCGGCATTGGCAGCCATCAATCAGGTCCATCAGCCAGGGAATCAGGCCAATGTTCAAACACGCACAACTGGAATCGGTAAAAGCCTGGATCAACGACCCCGCCCACAACGCGCTGGCCTTGCATGTGCGCATCCAGCGGGCGATCCGCCAGTTGATCCTCGACGGCGCACTGCCGGTGGGCAAGGCGCTGCCCGCCTCGCGCCCGCTGGCCCAGTCCCTGGGCGTGTCGCGGGATACCGTGGAATCGGCCTACAGCCAGTTGCACGCCGAGGGATTCATCGAGCGGCGCGTAGGCAGCGGCAGCTTCGTGTCGCAACGGGCCCGGTGCCTGCCGTTGCGCAAGCGCCAGCAGCCGGCACACAGCGAAGCCCCTGTGCAGTTGAGCCGCCGAGGCACGGCGATTCTGCACAGCGGTGGCGTCCACAACTTCCAGTCGCCCCGCCCCTTCGCCCCGGGCGTGGCCGAAACCCGGCACTTCCCCCTGGCCATCTGGGAGAAGCTGGAGCGGCAGGTGTACAAGGAATACGGCACGCGGGCGCTGGAGCACAGCGAGCCACAGGGCATGGCCCCGCTGCGCAAGGCAATCGCCGATTACCTCAACCTAGAGCGCGGCGCCCAGGCATCCGCCGAGCGCATCCTGATCCTCACCAGCTCGCAGCAGGCCCTTGGCCTGAGCGCCCAGGTGCTCATGGACGCAGGTGACCAAGTCCTGGTCGAGGACCCGCTGTATCAGGGCACCCGCAAGGCCGTCACCGCAGCAGGCCTGGAATGCATACCGGTGCCCGTGGACGAACATGGCCTGCAGGTGGACGCCATGGCCCGGCTCGCGCCGGACGCCCGGGCGCTGTTCCTCACCCCCTCCCACCAGTACCCGACCGGCGCCACCCTGTCGCTTGACCGGCGCCTGCTGGCGATCGAGTGGGCGCGCCAGCAACAGGCCTGGATCATCGAGGACGACTACGACAGCGAGTTCCACTACGCCGGCCGCCCCACCGCCTGCGTGCAGGGCCTGGACCCGCATGACCGCACGCTGTACATCGGCACCTTCACCAAATCGCTGTTCGCCGGGCTGCGCATCGGCTACCTGCTGCTGCCGCCCCAACTCGTCGCGCCGATGACCGCCGCCCGAACCCTGCAGGACGGGCATAACGCCTCTATCGCCCAGCTGACCCTGGCCAGGTTCATGGAGGGCGGCCACTTCAACGCCCATGTGCGGGCCATGCGCGGGCTCTACGCCGAGCGGCGCGATGTACTGGCAGATCTCATTCAGCGGCACCTGGCGGCATTTCTCGTGCCGCAGATCCCGGCCGGGGGGTTGCAGATGCCCTGCCATTTCGTCCAGGCCTTGCCTGAAGACGCCGTGGTCAGGGCCGCGCGCGGGGTGGGGATCGACCTGCTCGGGCTGGGTGGCCTGTATGCGGTGCCGAGGAACGACGTTGGCTTGCTGATGGGGTTTGCCGCTCAAACGACCGCCGAGATGAAGGCCGCGGTGGTGAAGCTGGAAAAGGTGTTCGCAGGCTTGGCCACTGCGGGACGCACATCAATAAGCCGTCCTCCGCGAAACGAAATGTCGTAAACAAAGGCAGCATAGTCACTCAGCCGACCCTACAACGCTAACGCCTAGAATACTTAGCTCAAATGCACAAAAATCCGTATAACGCCTAGTTTTACAAGCTTTATAAAATGCTTGGTTAACCTTTAAAAATCACTTTTCAACGCCTAATATTCTAGGCAAAGAGATCGATAAAGGTCTTTTAAACATAGGATTCCAGGCGTTATGAAAGCCACATCAATGACCGACGACGCCATCGCCCGTGAGATCGGCCAGCGCATTGAAGCGATCCGCTTGAAGCGTAATATCGGCCAGGACATCGTTGCCCATGAAGCCGGGATCTCTCGGGAGACCTACCGCAAGCTCACCGCCGGTAAAGGCACCTTGGTCAATGTAATCGCCGTGCTGCGGGTGCTTGGGGAGTTGGAGCGCCTCGCCAGCCTGATCGAGGAAGTCAGAAGCAGCCCCTTGCAGCTGGCGAAAATGCAGGGCAAGCAAAGGCAGCGAGCGACAGTTACACGGGCAACACAGCCGGCGCCTGAACACACCGGCAAAACCCCGATTGGCAAGCCCTCGCTCATTGGTGGCCAGAAACCCCACAAGGATGAAAGCTGGTGATCGCACAAATCTACCTCTGGGATGTGTACGTAGGCGCACTCAACTGGAACCCTCAAACCCAGGTTGGAGAATTCGAATACACCCCCGAATTCGTCAGGACCGGCCTGGAAATCTCGCCTGTCCACATGCCCTTGCGCGCGGACTACGTCTACGTCTTCCAGGGGCTGGACCGCGAAACCTTCAAAGGCCTGCCGTCGATTCTGGCCGACTCCCTGCCTGATGACTTCGGCAATGCGCTGATCGATGCCTGGTTGGCCCAGCAAGGGCGCAGCAAAGCCACGTTCACGCCGGTCGAGCGCCTGCTGTACCAGGGCGAGCGAGGCATGGGCGCGCTGGAATACCGCCCGGCGCTGGCCACCGAACGAGACAAGGCAGAAAGTATCCAGATCGACGCCCTGGTGCGCCTCGCCAGCGAGGTGCTGTCGGATCGCGAGTCGATCGCCGAACGGCTCAACGCCCATGACTCGTCAGTGGACGACGCGGCCCTGCAACACCTCATCCACATCGGCACGAGCGCGGGCGGGGCACGGGCGAAAGCGGTCATCGCCATCGATGCTCAAGGTGAGATCCGCTCAGGCCAGGTCACCGCGCCCCCCGGGTTCGAGTACTGGCTGCTCAAGTTCGATGTGGCCAAGGACTCGAAACTGCTGGCCGATTCACAGGGTTACGGGCGGATCGAGTACGCCTACCACCTGATGGCCAAGGCCGCGGGCATCAGCATGACCGAGTGCCGGTTGCTGGAAGAGGGAGGCCGCGCCCACTTCATGACCAAGCGCTTCGACCGCACGGCCGAAGGCGAGAAAATCCACATGGCCACCCTGTGCGCACTCGACCATGCCGACTTCCGCAAGCCTGGCCAGTACTCGTATACCGAGGCGTTCGGGGTCATGCGTGCACTGAGGATTTCCCGAGACGGGGCCGAGCAGTTCTACCGGCGCATGGTCTTCAACCTGGTCGCCCGGAACCAGGACGATCACACCAAGAACACGGCCTTCATGATGGATACCGACGGCACCTGGTACCTCACGCCGGCCTACGACGTGTCCTATTCCTACCTGCCCGGCAGCTTCTGGGTAGACACCCACCAGATGACGGTCAACGGCAAGCGGGACGACTTCACCCTCGATGACCTGCTGAGCGTGGCGAGCCAGGTTCGCGGCATGGACGCACGGCGGATCATCAAGGAAGTCTGCGAGGCCGTCGCACAGTGGCCACGCTTTGCCAGGGAAGCGGGTGTGCCTGCCACAGCCAGTGCGCGGATTGGTGAGGCACACCGGCTGTATCTTGGCGAGGGGCTGTGAGCCTGGCCCGCTACACGGCGCGATAACGCTCAGCCACCTGGGACTGGCGCAAATCCCCCATCAACATCTGCCGCGCACCGTCCAGCGCCGCCCAGCGCTCGGCATGCTGCAACGGCGGAATGGTGATCGCCTCACGCCGGTCATAGCCCACCAGTGCGGCATCGACCAGATCTTGTACCTCCATCACTTCAGGCAGCGAATCGATGTCCAGCCCGGAGCGCGACCAGATTTCGGTGCGGGTCGCCGCCGGCAGCACGGCCTGCACGTAGACGCCCTTTGGCCCCAGTTCCAGCGCCAGCCCCTGGGACAGGAACTGCACGAAGGCCTTGGTGGCGCCATACACCGTCATGCCCAGCTCCGGCGCCAGCCCCACCACCGAACCGATGTTGACGATGGCACCGCTGCCCTGCTCGGCCAGACGTGGGGCGATGGCGGCAGCCAGGCGGGTGACGGCGGTGACGTTCAGGCCGATCAGGCGTTCGAGGCTTTCGCCGTTCTGCCCGAGAAAACCGCCCGACTGGCCTTGGCCTGCGTTGTTGATCAGTACACCGATGCGGCCATCTTCACGCAAACGGGCTTCGACCTTGGCCAAGGCAGCTTCCTGCGTCAGGTCGGCGACCAGCACCTCGACCGCGACACTAAATTGCTCATGCAGGCGATCGGCCAGGGCCTCCAGCCGGGCCTGATCGCGGGCGACCAGTACCAGGTCGTGGCCGCGCTGGGCGAAGCGTTCGGCATAGGTGGCGCCGATGCCGCTGGAAGCGCCGGTGACAAGAACGGTAGGCAAGGCACTCATGGGTAGATCCTCAAGGTTGGGTGGGCCTGCCATTATGATTACGGTCATAATCTAACAATGTCAACGTTTTGATGATGAGTGACATCAATGTATGATGAGCCCCACCCCCCCCGGTGCAGGAGTCGCCCGCCATGAAAGTCAGCAAGGCACAAGCCCAAGCCAACCGCGCGCACATTGTCGAAACAGCCTCCTCGCTGTTTCGCGAGCGGGGGTATGACGGGGTCGGTGTGGCCGACCTGATGGCCGCTGCCGGTTTTACCCATGGCGGGTTCTACAAGCACTTCGGCTCCAAGGCCGACCTGATGGCCGAGGCCGCGGCTTGTGGCCTGGCCGGCAGCGCGGCGCGCAGTGAAGGGGTCGATCTGGCGGACTTCCTGGGCCAGTACCTGTCCAGGGAGCACCGCGACAATCCAGCGCAAGGCTGCACCCTGGCGGCGCTGAGCAACGATGCGGCGCGCCAGCCCGAGGCGGTCAAGGCGGTGTTTGCCGAAGGACTGGAGCAGTTGCTGCAGACGCTGCAGGCGGCTGGCGGGCCAATCGAGACTGCCGATGAAAAGGCTCAGCGTGCCCGGCGCTTGAGCGTGATTGCCACCTTGGTGGGGGCCATCACGCTGTCCCGCGCCTGCCCGGATGATTCGCCGTTGGCGGATGAGATTCTCGAGGCTTGCCGCAATCAGCTGCTGACCTAGCCACAGCCTTGGCTTGCGCTGTATGACACATCGCGCAGTCCATAGCGCGGGAGCGGCGGTGCGCCGCTGCGACTTGCCCCGCGAACACCGGCCATGCCGGTGCCATAAACCGCGCTGCTGCAATCGCGGGGCAAGCCCGCTCCCACAGGGATCGCGCCAGCGCCTTGAATTGTGAGCAAGACGGCTGCTCCCACAAGGGTCCCGCCAGGCCCACCCTGCCTGCCCCCCCTGTATTGAAAAATCCCGATTTTCTGTATCTGTCGCCCTCCCCTCCCCGCCCCGCACCATCACTCCCGCAGCGCAGGCACACCCGGCGCGCAGTTGCATACCAACCCCAACATCATGAGCAACATCGTTTCCACGGATGGAAAGCGCGTTTGTAGATAACCGTAGAACAGGCAAGCGCTACCACCCGGTACCCCACTTCCCTGCTGCCCCGTTACTTCAAAGCCTGCCGGCCCAACGGCCGGACGGCACGCTTCATTCAGGAAATCTGACAGGGATGCCCTAATGATCAAGCAACTGATAAACGAAAATAACTACGTTCAGGTCGATCAGCTGTGCAGTGCCAAGGTGCACTTGAAGATCGAGGGCCTGAACCCGGCCGGCTCCATCAAGCTCAAGACCGCCCACGCGATCGTCGCCGACCTGGAAAGCCGTGGGCTGATCACCCCCAGAACGCGGCTGATCGAATCCTCGTCGGGCAACCTCGGCGTGGCCCTGGCGATGGTCTGCGCGGCCAAGGGCTACCAGTTCGTCTGCGTCATCGACCCGAACACCTCGGCGCCCAACCGCAAGCTGATCCAGGCCCTCGGTGCGCAGGTGATCGTGGTCGACCAGCGCGACGAGAACGGTGGCTTCCTCTACTCGCGCATCCGCCTGATCGAACAGATGGTCGCGCAGAACCCCGACTACATCTGGCTCAACCAGTACCAGAACCCGAACAACCCGCTGGCCCACTACAACGCCACCGCGCGGGCCATCGCCGAGAAGTTCGGGCATGTCGACTACCTGTTCGTCGGCGCCGGCACCACCGGCACGCTGATGGGCTGCAAGCGCTACTTCGCCGACCACCACCCGCGCACCAAGGTGATCGCGGTGGACTCGGTCGGTTCGGTGACCTTCGGCCTGCCCGGCGGCACCCGCCATATCCCGGGGCTCGGCACCAGCCGCCGCCCTGAGATCTACGAGCCCAGCGATATCCACGCCTTCCTCACCGTGCCCGAAGTGCGCACGGTCCAGGTATGCCGCTGGCTGGCGCAGCGCTACGGCCTGCTGTTCGGTGGCTCCACCGGCACGGTGCTGGCCGGCGTGCAGCAGTGGGCAGCGCAGATCCGCCCGGACGATGTGGTGGTGGCGATCTCCCCGGACATGGGCGAGCGCTACCTGGAAACCCTCTATTCAGACGACTGGGTCAGCCAACGCTTGGGCCCGGACGCGCTGCAACCGTTGTTCCCCGAATTCCCTCTCTCCCTTACGGCGTAACCAGTCATGACCGCACAAGCTTCGATTCCCCCGTTCCACGTGATCCCCGGCGCCACCGTCAAGGACATCCTTGCCGGCATGCGCCAGGAGGCCATCGAGGTGGTCGCGCAGACCTACCTCACCCACGAGCGCGGCGAAACCGTCAACCCGGACAGCTACTTCCTGCGTTTCCCCGAAGAGCCAGCCAACCGCATCATTGCCCTGCCGGCGGCGATCGTCGACAAACAGGGCGAACAGTCGGTGTCGGGCATCAAGTGGATCGCCAGCTACCCGGACAACATCCACGCCGGCATCCCACGGGCCTCGGCGGTACTGATCCTCAACGACCCGCAAACCGGCTACCCCTACGCGCTGCTCGAAGGCGCGCTGATCAGCGCCGTGCGCACCGCCGCCTCGGCCGTGCTGGGCGCCTGGCTGCTCAATGACAAACACAAACGCGCTGGCAGCCTGTCGATCATTGGCGGCGGCGTGATCGCCCGCAATATCCTCGACACCTTCATCGGCGACGACTGGTCGTTCGGCCAGGTCGGCGTGCATGACCTCAACCGCGAGTCGGCCGAGGCTCTGGCCGGTTTCGGCGAGCAACTGGGCCTGCCACAGGTGCAACTGTGGTCGCTGGAAGAAGCGCTCAAGGCCGATATCGTGGTGTTCGCCACCAGCGCGGGCACCCCCTACGTCAGCGGCGACGACACCTTCCGCCCAGGCCAGATCGTGCTGAACATCTCGCTGCGCGACATCGATGCCGGCATCGTCGCCGCCAGCTACAACTACTTCGACGACGTCAGCCACTGCCTCAAGGCCAACACCTCGCCGCACCTGGCCGAACAGCGCTTCGGCCACCGCGATTTCGTCACCGGCACCGTGGCGCAGATCCTGCGCGGCGAACTGCAGGTCAACCGTGACAAACCCCTGATCTATTCGCCGTTCGGCATGGGCATCCTCGACCTGGCCCTGGGCCGGCGTATCCATGACGTGGCCCTCGAGCAAGGCTCGGCAGTCGCCGTGCCGTCGTTCTTCGGGGAGGAGCGCAGATGGTGAGCAAGCCCCTGCACATTGGCCTGGTGGGCTGCGGCTCGCGCGGGCTGTCGATCTTCGAGCGCCTGCTGAGCATCGCCGAAACCCGCCCGCAACAGCCGCTGGTGATCGACATCTTCGACCCCAACGTGTTCGGCACCGGTGCCCACTGGCCCAACCAACCGGACTACCTGCTGCTCAACACCGTGGCCGGGCAACTCGGGGTGTACCCCGACGCGGCGGCCTTCGGCACCCTGCACGATGCCCGCGAACGCTCGGGGCCGGACTTTCTGGAGTGGTGCCGGGCCAAGGGGGTCAAGGTCGACCCGAAGACCGGCCTGGTGGCCGACGACGGGCGCGCGGTGGAGCCGGAGGACTTCCTCCCGCGCCGGCTGCTCGGCGCCTATCTGGCCGACGCCTTCTCGCGCATTCTGAGAAGCGCGCCAGCCTGGGTGGCGGTGCGCCTGCACCCGCACCCGGTGGTCGGCCTGCGCACCGATGCGCAGCAGGCCTACCAGCTCAAGCTGCCGTCGGGCGACAGTGTGACCGTGGACCGCTTGATCCTGACCGTCGGCCATACCGGGCGGGTGCGGGCAGACGAGGAAGGCCGGGTGGGCGATATCTACCCGCTGCCGGGCAGCCTCGACAGCATCGCCGCCGGCGAAGCCGTGCTGCTCGAAGGGCTGGGCCTGGGGGCGATGGATACCCTGGCGGCGCTGACCGCTGGCCGCGGTGGCGCCTACCACCGCATGGCCGACGCCAGCCATGTGTACTTCCCGTCCGGCAAAGAGCCGGTGATCTATATCCAGTCGCGTGACGGCCTGCCGTTCCGCGCGCGCCCCAATGGCCTGACCCGGGCGCCACGGCACAAGCCGATCTTCCTCACCAGCACCCATATCGATGCACTGCGCCAGCAGGCGCCGAACGGCCAGCTGGACTTCGAGCGTGACGTGCTGCCGCGCATGCTGCTGGAAATGCGCGCGGCCGGCATGGCGGTGCTGCACGGCAAGACCGACCCGGCGCGCCACCGTGAAGTGCTGGAGCAACTGCGCACCGTCAGCCTGCAAACGCCTACCGATACCCGCGAAAGCGAGGGCCTGCTGCGTCACTACGAGGCGCTGTCCGGCGCCATCGACCCGCAGGCGCTGATCCTGCACAGCCTGCCGGCGCAGGTAAACGCGCACAACTACCATGCGTGGATCTACGACGCCATCGAGGCCGACCTGCACGAGGCCCGCATCGGCCGCGCCGAATCGCCGGTCAAGGCGGCCATCGAGGTGTGGCGCGACCTGCGTGACCGGCTGCGCGAGGCGGTCGACTTCGACGGCCTCACCGAGGCTTCGCACCGGCAGTTCTACGGCCGCTGGCACAAGGCGATCAACCGCCTGGTGGCCGGGCCGCAGAAGGAACGCCACGCCGACCTGTTGGCCCTCAGCGACGCCGGGCTGCTGACCTTCCTGCCACCGGGCGCCGTGCCAGCCGCCAAGCCTTACCGGCGGGTGGCCGGTTACGTGCAGGGCAGCGGCGTGCAGGACAGCGACTGCGCCCCGGTGCGCGACCTGGCGCGGCTTGGCCTGATCCGCCCGCGCACCGATGTGCCGGGCCTGGATGGCATCGATGTCGACGCGGCCTGCCACCCGCGCGCCAGCAGCGGCGAACCGGTGCGCAACCTCTGGGTGCTCGGGCCGCTGGCCGAGGGCTCGTGCTACTACAACCACTACGTCACCTCGGCCGGCGCGCCGTCGCGGCTGTTCATCGACGCCCACAAGGCCGCCTCGGCCATCCTCGACACAGGGACCGCCCCATGAAGCTCTACTACCAGACCCACTCGCCCTACGCCCGCAAGGTGCTGGTGATGGCCCATGAGCTCGGGCTCGCCGAGCGCCTGGAGGTGATCCACCACGAGACCAGCCCGACTACCCGCAACGAGACCATCTACCAGGCCAACCCGCTGGGCAAGGTGCCGGTGCTGATGCTGCCCGAGGGCGAGGCGCTGTTCGATTCGATCGTGATCTGCGACTACCTCGACACCCTG
The DNA here is from genome assembly GCF_049310485.1 of Pseudomonas sp. GZD-209. Taxonomy (NCBI): domain Bacteria; kingdom Pseudomonadati; phylum Pseudomonadota; class Gammaproteobacteria; order Pseudomonadales; family Pseudomonadaceae; genus Pseudomonas; species Pseudomonas sp. GZD-209. Next base: position 25,123 of record NZ_JBMOWQ010000056.1, on the reverse strand, counting down.
CACCAGGGGCCGAAGCTGATCCCGCTGCAAGGCCCCGAGCGCTACCAGGCCCTGCGCCTGCAGGCGCTGGCCCAGGGCCTGTGCGATGTCGGCATCAAGCTGCGCTGGGAAGTCGAACGCCGCCCGGCGCACCTGCGCTACCCGGCCTATGGTGAGGGGCAGAAGTACAAGCTCGAAGAGTCGTACCGCTACCTCGAACAACAGGTCGAACTCGACGGCCCGCTGAACGTGGGCCACGTGGCCCTGGGCACCGCCCTGGACTGGATCGTGTTCCGCGAGCTTGGCGACTTCTCCCAGCACCCGCGCCTGAACGCCTGGTACCAGCGTTTCTGCGACCGCCCCTCGATGCGCGCCACCGAGTACAGCGGTCAGACCCACGATTAAGGAACACAGCACATGGCTGCTCTCTTGTTGCAAATGTCGCCCATCGGCCTGGTGATCGCGCTGATCCTGCTGGTGCGTCGCCCGCCCGTGCAGGCAGCGCTGGCCGGCGTCGCGGTGGTCTTCCTGCTGTGGGGCATGGGCGCCGCGGCGCCGCTGTCGGCCGCCGCCAGCTCGGCGATCATCAAGGACACGATGATCCTGTTCCTCAGCACCGCCTGCGTGATCGTGCCGGGGCTGGCCTTCGTCATCCTGGTGGAGCGCGGCGGCGCGCCGCAGGCCATCGGTGCCTGGGTGCGCGAGCTGGGCTGGAAGCCACCGGCGCAGGTGATCTTCATCGTGCTGGGGTTGGCGCCGCTGCTGGAAGCGATGACCGGCTTCGGCGTCTCGCTGATCGCCACCGTGCCGCTGCTGATGGGGCTGTTTTCGCGCCAGGCAGGGATGAAGATCGCCCTGGCCGGCATGGTCATCATGCCGTGGGGCACCCTGGGCCTGGCCACGGTGATCGGCGGCTTGCTCACCCACCTGCCGGCCAACGAGCTGGGCAGCCATTCGGCGTTGATCAGCGCGCCGGTGTTCCTGGTGCTGGCGGGCATCGCCCTGTGGCAGGCCGGTATTCGCAGCGCCCTGCCGTGGCTGGGCTTGTGTGCGGTATCGGTGCTGTTCAGCGCGGTGCTGTACGGCATCAACCGCTTTGTCGGGCCTGAGGTATCGGGCGTGCTGGCGGGGCTGACCGTGGCCGCCGTGGGCCTGGTGATTTCGTACCTGCAGCGCAAGCGCCTGGTGCGCTGGCCGGCGGCAGCCTGGCCGTACCTGGCGCTGCTGGGGGTGATCGTTGCCTCGCGCGCACTGTTCGTACTGTCGGGCTGGGATGGCCTGTGGGTGATCAAGGGCGAGCATGTTTCGTGGAAGCCGCTGGCCTCGCCAGGGCTGGCGCTGCTGATCGTCACCGTGCTGATGACCCTGCGCCAGCGCGCCGACGGCAGCTTCCCGTGGGCCTCGCTGCTCAAGCGCGCCAAGTTCCCGGTGGCGACTATCTTCCTGTTCCTGCTGCTGTCGCAGGTGATGGTCAACGCGGGCTTTCTGGTCGAGGCGCAGCGCGCCCTGCAATCGCTGTCGGGGATTTCGCTGGCGCCGACCGTGGCGCTGCTGGCGGGTATCGCGGGCTACGTCACCGGCTCCAACGTGGGCGGCAACACCCTGGTGATGCCGTCGATCGCCGCCCTGGGCAGCGACTACGGGCCATGGCTGGCGGCGATGGTCAACAGCGCCGCCGGGCATGGTGCGCTGGGCTCGCTGTCGATCCTGTCGCTGATCACCGGGCTGGCAGCCGCCAACCGCGATGAAGAGCACGGGCTGATTCGCTTCGCCTTCGGCCTGGTAGCGCTGAACATCGCCATCGTTGCTGCAACCGGGGTGGTTTTACTTTATGTTCTGGGAGGTCATTCCTGAGCTGACAAGAGACCCCATGGATCGGTTCGAAACACCTGATAAACGCTGGCGGAGAGTCAAGGACTGGATCATCCGCCAGATCGACAGCGGTGAATGGCCGGCACGAACCAAGCTGCCGTCGATCCGCACCCTGGCCCGCCTGTTCGACACCAGCATCACCACCGTGCAGCGGGCCCTGGCCGACCTCGAAGCCAACGCCTATGTGCTGACCGAGCCGCGGGTCGGCTACTTCGTGTCGGCGGCGGGGCGCGCCAGCCCGGCCAGCCGTTTCGACTTCTCCAGCGTCACGGTCAACGTCAACCACGCGGTGGTCGCCATGCTCTCCCAGGCGGCCAGCCGCACCACCCTGTCGCTGAGTTCGGCCGTGCTGCACGGCGACCTCACCCCCCACGTGCTGCTCAACAAGTGCATGGCCACACTGGCCAGCAAGGCCGACCTGGCCATCGCCGGGCTGGTGACGCCACCTGGGCATGCGGCGCTGCGCCGGCGCATTGCCGGGCTGATGCTGACCCGGGGCGTGGTCTGCGGCCCGGACGAAGTGCTGGTGACCTCCGGCGATACCGTCGCCCTGGAACTGGCCCTGGAGGCCGTGGCCCAGCGCGGCGCCACGGTGGCCATCGAAACCCCCACCTACTACGGCATCCTGCAGACCATCGAGCGCCTGGGGATGCGTGCGCTGCCCATGCGCACCCACGGGGAAACCGGGATCGACATGGAGCACCTCGAAGAGGCGCTGAAGCTTGAAAAAGTCGATGTGATCTTCCTCAACCCGACCCTGCAGAACCCGCGCGGCTTCATCATGCCCGAGGCGGCCCGCGCCAGGCTGTCGCAACTGGCCCGCGAGGCCGATGTACCGATCATCGAGGACGACATCTTCTTCGACCTGGTGCCGGAAACCGAGCGGCCACGCGCGCTCAAGAGCTATGACAGCACCGGGCAGACCATCTACTGCTCGTCGTTTTCCAAGACCGTCGCCCCGGGCTTCCGGGTGGGCTGGTGCGTGGCCGGCAAGTACCGCGATGCCATCCTCGCGCAGATGTTCTCGCGCAACCTGGCGGTGTCGAGCCTGGCGCAAAGCGCGCTGAACGAGTTCATCGGGCGCGGCTACATGGACGAGCACTGCGCCCGACTGCGCAGCCAGCTGGCCACGGTGAATGAGGCGATGCACGGGCTGGTGCGTTCGGCGTTCCCGGCGGACACGGTCTACGTGCCGCCGCGTGGGGGGTTCATCCACTGGCTGGAATTGCCGGCGGGTACCGACATGGCCCTGCTTCAGCAATTGGCCCATGAGCGGGGCTACCACATCGCCGGCAGCGGGATTTTCTTCGCCGATGGCCAGCCCACCACGGGGCTGCGCTTGTGCCTGGGCAGGCCGCTGTCGCCGGAGCTGGCCCAGGGGCTCAAGGTGCTGGGCGAGTGTGCCCGACAGGCGCTGGAACCGCTTGCCATTGGGCTGCCAACCCTGGAAATGCCTTAGACGCTCTGTGCAGGAGCGGCACAAGGCCGCTCCTGCACAGGGATCGTACAACCCAACAGCACTTGAATCCCATGGAACGTTGACAAGCCGATTCTCACTTGATAATAATCGTCACAGTTGTACGACAACACACAACAAAAACAACAATCAGTGAAGAGTCCCATGCCAACATTCCGTTCGCGCACCTCGCGCCCGTCGCTGCATACCCGTCTCCCGATAACGCTCCCCGGCGAACCCTTGCCGCAGGCCCTGACTACCTAGCGCCTTCCGGCTCGACCCCTCACGCCCTGACGGGCTGAACTGACCCGCCCCTGCCGTTGGCCGCTTGCGCGTGCCCGGCAATCGGCTGCCTCACATTCGGGAGCACAACAACCATGAACATCCGCCAACCCCTGCCTTTCGCCCTGCTCGGCGCCGCCCTGCTCGGCAACCTGCCTGGCGCCAGCCTGGCCGCCGGCTTCGTCGAGGATGCCAAGGCCACCCTGGGCCTGCGCAACTTCTACATCAACCGCAACTTCGTCGACCCGCGCAACCCGCAGAGCAAGGCCGAAGAGTGGACCCAGAGTTTCATCCTCGATGCCCGCTCCGGCTTCACCGAGGGCCCGGTCGGCTTCGGCGCCGATGTGCTGGGGCTGTGGTCGGTGAAGCTCGACGGCGGTGGCGGCACCTATGGCACCGGCCTGCTGCCACGCCACGACGACGGGCGCCCGGCCGACGACTTCGGCCGCCTGGCGGTGGCGGGCAAGGCGCGCATCTCCAAGACCGAACTGAAGATCGGTGAGTGGATGCCGGTGCTGCCGATCCTGCGGGCGGACGATGGTCGCTCGCTGCCGCAGACCTTTCGCGGCGGCCAGCTCACCTCCAGCGAAATCGCCGGCCTGACCCTTTACGGCGGCCAGTTCCGCGGCAACAGCCCGCGCAACGATGCGAGCATGGAAGACATGAGCTACGGCCGTGGCATCTCGGACCGCTTCAACTTCGCCGGCGGCGAGTACAAGTTCAACCAGGACCGCACCCTGATCGGCCTGTGGAACGCGCAACTCAAGGACGTCTACGAACAGCAGTATCTGCAGCTGAGCCATAGCCAGCCACTGGGCAACTGGACCCTGGGCGCCAACCTCGGTTACTTCCAGGGCGGCGAAGACGGCGCCGAACGCGCCGGCAAACTGGACAACAAGACCTACTCGGGGATGTTCTCGGCACGGGTGGGTGGCAACACCTTCTACGTCGGCCTGCAGAAGGTCAGCGGCGACACCTGGATGCGGGTCAACGGCACCAGTGGCGGCACCCTGGCCAACGACAGCTACAACGCCAGTTTCGACAACGCCAACGAGCGCTCCTGGCAGGTGCGCCATGACTTCAACTTCGTCACCGTCGGTGTGCCGGGGCTGACCCTGATGAACCGCTACATCAGCGGCGACGACGTGCACAGTGGCGCCATCCGCGATGGCAAGGAATGGGTGCGTGAGTCGGAGCTGGCCTATGTAATCCAGAGCGGAGCGTTCAAGGACCTGAGCATCAAGTGGCGCAACTCGAACATCCGCCGCAGCTTCAGCAACAACGAATTCGACGAGAACCGCCTGATTTTCAACTACCCGCTGTCGCTGCTGTGAGTGATTGACAAGCAGCGGAAACGCTGTCGATAATCGCCAAAAGTCATACGACAACATACAACAATTGACGACTGCGAGCCTGCCATGACCACTACCCGCTTCAACCGCCTGCTCCTCACTGGCGCCGCAGGAGGCCTGGGCCAGGTGCTCCGCGAGCGCCTCCAGGGCTGCGCCGAGGTGCTGCGCCTGTCCGATATCAGCCCGATGGCGCCCGCCAGCGGCCCCCACGAAGAGGTGGTGAACTGCGACCTGGCCGACAAGGCTGCAGTGCAGGCACTGGTCGAAGGGGTGGACGCCATCGTCCACTTCGGCGGCGTGTCGGTGGAGCGCTCGTTCGAGGAGATCCTCGGCCCCAACATCTGCGGTGTGTTCCATATCTACGAGGCAGCACGCAAGCACGGGGTCAAGCGCATCATCTTCGCCAGCTCCAACCACACCATCGGCTTCTACAGACAGGACGAGCGCATCGACGCCCATGCCCTGCGCCGGCCCGACAGCTACTACGGGCTGTCCAAATGCTACGGCGAAGACGTCGCCAGCTTCTACTTCGACCGCTATGGCATCGAGACCGTCAGCATCCGCATCGGCTCGTCGTTCCCCGAGCCGCAGAACCGGCGGATGCTCAGCTCGTGGCTGAGCTATGACGACCTCACCCAACTGATCGAGCGCGGCCTGTTCACCCCGAACGTTGGCCACACCGTGGTCTACGGTGCCTCGGCCAACCCGACGCAGTGGTGGGACAACCGCTACGCCGCGCACCTGGGCTACGCGCCGAAGGACTCCTCCGAGGTGTACCAGGCCAAGGTGCAGGCGCAGCCGATGCCGGCCGCCGATGACCCGGCGATGGTCTACCAGGGTGGCGCCTTCGTCGCTGCCGGGCCCTTCGATTGAGCCACCCAGGGCCAGGAGGCCGCCCATGCACGCAGAACTGATTCTCGACGCCCGCAACGGCACCGGTGAAAGCCCGGTATGGCACCCCGGCGAACAGGCCTTGTACTGGGTCGATATTCCCGCCGGCCAACTGCACCGCTGGCGGCTGGCGGACGGCGCGCACCAGCGCTGGCAGGCCGATGAAATGCTCGCCTGTATCGCCCGCAGCGCCAGCCCCGAGGGCGGCTGGATCGCCGGCATGCAGAGCGGCCTGTTCCATCTGCAACCCACCGCCCAGGGCACCCTGGTCAGCCGCCCCCTGGCCAGCGTGGCCCATGCCCGTGAGGGCATGCGTTTCAACGACGGGCGCTGCGACCGCCAGGGCCGTTTCTGGGCCGGCACCATGCTGATGGACATGCAGCAAGGCGCCACGGTCGGCGCGCTGTACCGCCACGACGGTGACGGCCAGCCGCTGCACCTGCAGCAAGACGGCATGATCGTGCCCAACGGCCTGGCCTTCAGCCCCGATGGCAAGCGCATGTACCTGTCCGACTCGCACCCCCAGGTGCAGGCCATCTGGGCCTTCGACTACGACACCGACAGCGGTACCCCCAGCAACCGCCGGCTGTTCGTCGACATGCGCGACTACCCCGGCCGCCCCGACGGCGCCGCCATCGACCAGGACGGCTGCTACTGGATCTGCGGCAACGACGCAGGCCTGGTGCACCGCTTCACCCCCGACGGCAAGCTCGACCGCTCGCTGCCGGTACCGGTGAAGAAGCCGGCCATGTGCGCCTTCGGCGGCCCTGGCCTGGACACGCTGTTCGTCACCTCGATTCGCCCCGCAGGCGTGGACCTTGCCGACCAGCCGCTGGCCGGTGGCGTGTTCGCCCTGAACCCAGGCGTCAAAGGCCTGGAGGAGCCTGCCTGGGGCAACTGAGCCTGCTCTACCGCACTGCCCACACGAACGAAACCAGACAATAACAACACCGGAGTTTCCTCATGACCTTGAAGCACAAGTGGCTACTGGCCGCCCTCCCCTTCGCCCTGTCCATGTCGGTCTCGGCCGCCACCCTGAACATCAAGTTCGCCGAGATCCACCCCAGCGGCTACCCGACCGTGGTCGCCGAAGAACACATGGGCAAGAAACTCGAAGCGGCCAGCAACGGCGCGATCACCTTCAAGATGTTCGCCGGCGGTGTGCTGGGTTCGGAAAAGGAAGTGATCGAGCAGGCGCAGATCGGCGCCGTGCAGATGACCCGCGTGAGCCTGGGCATCGTCGGCCCGGTGGTGCCGGATGTGAACGTGTTCAACATGCCGTTCGTGTTCCGCGACCACGAGCACATGCGCAAGGTCATCGATGGCGAGATCGGCCAGGAAATCCTCGACAAGATCACCAACTCCGACTTCAACCTGGTGGCCCTGGCCTGGATGGACGGCGGCACCCGCAGCCTCTACACGAAAAAGCCGGTGCGCAGCATCGAAGACCTCAAGGGCATGAAGATCCGCGTACAGGGCAACCCGCTGTTCCTCGACATGATGAACGCCATGGGCGGCAACGGCATCGCCATGGACACCGGGGAAATCTTCAGCGCCCTGCAGACCGGGGTGATCGACGGCGCCGAGAACAACCCGCCGACCCTGCTGGAGCACAACCACTACCAGAGCGCCAAGTACTTCACCCTGACCGGCCACCTGATCCTGCCGGAGCCGGTGGTGATGTCCAAGACCACCTGGGAAAAGCTCACCCCCGAGCAGCAGACCCTGGTCAAGACCGTCGCCCGCGAGGCGCAAATGGAAGAGCGGGCGCTGTGGGACGCCAAGTCGGCAGCCAGTGAAGCCAAGCTCAAGGCAGCGGGCGTGGAGTTCATCAGCGTCGACAAGAAGCCGTTCTTCGACGCCACCGCCCCGGTGCGGGAAAAGTACGGTGCGCAGTACGCCGACCTGATGAAGCGCATCGCCGAGGTCCAGTAACCCCGGTTCCGTTCCCAGATGACTCCTGCAGGGCGGCACGCGCCCCCCTGCAGCTTCGGTGATGCCCTATGAAAAATTCATTCCTGCGTCTGAACGACGCCCTGTACCGCTGCTGCATCTGGATTGCCGGCCTGTCGATCCTGACCATGACGCTGATCATTCCCTGGGGCATCTTCGCCCGTTACGTGCTGGGCACCGGCTCCAGCTGGCCGGAGCCGGTGGCGATCCTGCTGATGGTGGTGTTCGCCTTCATCGGCGCCGCCGCCAGCTACCGCGCCGGTGCGCACATGGCGGTGGCGATGGTCACCGACCGCCTGCCGCCGGCCCAGCGCAAGGCCGCGGCGCTGCTGGTGCAGCTGCTGATGCTGCTGGTGTGCGTGTTCATGACCTGGTACGGCTACAAGCTGTGTGTGACTACCTGGAAGCAGTTCCTTGCCACCCTGCCATCGGTGCGGGTGGGGCTGACCTATGCGCCGATCCCGATCGGCGGTGCTGTCACCCTGATGTTCGTGCTGGAAAAACTCATCCTGGGCGACCAGAGCCATCGCCAGGTGATGCGCTTTGACGTCGTCGAAGAACACGAAGGAGCGGCATGATGGATGCGTTGATTCTGATAGGCAGCTTCCTCGCGTTGATCCTGCTGGGCATGCCGGTGGCCTATGCCCTGGGCCTGTCGGCGCTGATCGGCGCGTGGTGGATCGACATCCCGCTGCAGGCCATGATGATCCAGGTGGCCAGTGGGGTTAACAAGTTCTCGCTGCTGGCCATTCCGTTCTTCGTGCTGGCCGGCGCGATCATGGCCGAAGGCGGCATGTCGCGGCGGCTGGTGGCGTTCGCCGGGGTGCTGGTGGGCTTCGTGCGCGGCGGCCTGTCGCTGGTCAATATCACCGCCTCGACCTTCTTTGGCGCGATCTCCGGTTCGTCGGTGGCCGACACCGCCTCGGTCGGCTCGGTGCTGATCCCGGAGATGGAACGCAAGGGCTACCCGCGTGAGTTCTCCACCGCTGTCACCGTCAGCGGTTCGGTGCAGGCCCTGCTCACCCCGCCCAGCCACAACTCGGTGCTGTACTCGCTGGCGGCCGGGGGCACGGTGTCGATCGCCTCGCTGTTCATGGCCGGTGTGATGCCCGGGCTGCTGATGAGCGCGGTGCTGATGGGCCTGTGCCTGATCTTCGCGAAAAAGCGCAACTACCCCAAGGGCGAAGTGATCCCGCTGCGCCAGGCGATGAAGATCGCCGGTGAAGCGCTGTGGGGCCTGATGGCGATGGTGATCATCCTCGGCGGCATTCTGTCCGGGGTGTTTACCGCCACAGAATCGGCGGCGATCGCCGTGGTCTGGTCGTTCTTCGTGACCATGTTCATCTACCGCGACTACAAGTGGCGCGACCTGCCCAAGCTGATGCACCGCACGGTGCGGACCATCTCCATCGTGATGATCCTGATCGGCTTTGCGGCGAGCTTCGGCTACGTCATGACGCTGATGCAGATCCCGTCGAAGATCACCACGATGTTCCTGACCCTGTCGGACAACCGCTACGTGATCCTGATGTGCATCAACTTCATGTTGCTGCTGCTGGGCGCGGTGATGGACATGGCGCCGCTGATCCTGATCCTCACGCCGATCCTGCTGCCGGTGATCGCCGGCATCGGTGTGGACCCGGTGCACTTCGGCATGATCATGCTGGTCAACCTGGGGATCGGCCTGATCACCCCACCGGTGGGTGCGGTACTGTTCGTCGGTTCGGCGATCGGCAAGGTCAGTATCGAATCCACGGTCAAGGCGCTGCTGCCGTTCTACCTGGCACTGTTCCTGGTACTGATGGCGGTGACCTACATTCCGGCCATCTCGCTGTGGCTGCCAAGCGTGGTGCTGTAATGCCACAAGGCGGGCCTTGATGGCCCGCCCTTCCCTGCAAACGGACCCTGCATCATGGCTGTCGCCCTCGCTACACCTCACCTCTTCCCGCGCAAACTGGCGGTAGCGCTGCTGGCGCTGCTGGCCTGTTGCTTCGCCGGCAACCACATTGCCGCGCGCATCGCCTTCGACGACGACACCGGCGTATTACTGGCCATCCTCTGCCGCTCGGGCCTGACCCTGCTGGCCCTGGGTGGCCTTGTATTGTGGCAGCGCCAGCCGTTGGGGCTACCTGCCGGCTCCTGGCGCTGGCAACTGCTGCTGGGCCTGCTGATCGCCACCCAGAGCCTGTGCCTGTACTCGGCCGTGGCGCGTATTCCGGTGGCCCTGGCACTGCTGGTGGGCAACACCTTCCCGATCCTGCTGGCGCTGCTGAGCTGGGCCCTCGGCGGGCCGCGGCCGACCCGGCGCACCGCGGCCTTGATGGGTTTGATCCTGTTCGGCCTGGTGCTGGCGCTGGATGTGCCCTCTCGCTTGAATGGCAGCGCCGAGGCCAACCCGGACTGGGCCCTGGGGGTAAGCCTGGCGTTCTGCGCGGCCTGCGTATTCGCCTGCGCGCTGTGGATCACCGACCACAAGCTGGCCGGCGTTCGCGGCCCGGTGCGCAGCATGCTGACCCTGCTGATCGTGTTCGCCAGCATGCTGCTGGCAGGCTCCGGCGGCCTGGTCCCGGCCGGGCTGGCGCTGCCGGGCAGCAGTGGCGGCTGGCTGGCCCTGGCGAGCCTGGTGGTGCTGTACGGCACGGCCTTCACCCTGCTGTTCGTGTGCATGCCACGGCTGAACATGGCGCAGAACGCCCCGGTGATGAACATCGAGCCGATCGCCACCCTGTTGCTGGGCTGGGCCCTGCTCGGCCAGCAACTCAATACCCTGCAGCTGCTCGGCGCCGCCGTGGTGGTATGCGGGATCGTCCTGTTGACCTACCGCAAGGCGGGTTGAAACCGCCTGCACCTTCGGAGCGCCGCAATGCCTGTGCCTGAACTGCACCTGCAAGACCGTCTGACCCGCCTGAGCCTGGCGCCCACCCTGGGCGCCAGCCTGATCAACTGGCAGGCCAAGGCCAACGGCCAGGCTCTGCTGCGCCACAGCGACAGCGCCGCGCTGGCCAGCGGCTCACCACGACGCCTGGGCTGCTACCTGCTGGCGCCCTGGTCGAACCGCATCGCTGAGGGCGGCTTTCAGTGCCCTGATGGCTGGCTGGCATTGGCGCCCAATACCGACCATGACCCCTACCCTATCCATGGCAGTGCCTGGCAGCAGCCCTGGCAAGTCGATAGCGTGGATGACGGCCATGCCCGCCTGAGCCTGGACAGCCAGGTGCCCTTTGCTTACCGCGCGACCCTGGACGTACGCCTGGATGAAGGCTGCCTGACCCTTGAGCTGGAAGCGACCCACCTCGACCCACGGCCGACCTGGCATGGGCTGGGGTTTCACCCGTACTTTCCGCGCTTTGCCGACACCCGCTTGCTGGCGCCCGCGCAGCAGGTGTGGGTGGGTGATGAGGGGCAGTTGCCCTCGCGCCAGGCCACGATCCCGCCGCAATGGTGTTTCGACACGCTGCAGGCATTGCCCAGCGATGGGGTCGATCATGCCTTCAGTGGTTGGCAAGGCACCTGCAGCATTGTCCAGCCGACGGCGGGTTATCGCCTCGATTGCCATGCCAGGGGTGCCGATCACTACCTGCTGTACTGCCCCAAGGACCAGGGCTTCTTCTGCATCGAGCCGGTCAGCCACCCGATCAACGCCCATCACCTGCCCGATCGGCCCGGCTTGCGGCTGCTGCGCCAACATGAACAACTGCACCTGGGTTTCAGCTTGCAGTACCGGGCACTTGGCACCGACTGAAAACGCCAAAGGGGCTGCAAGCAGCCCCTTTGATCCATCGCAACGGGTTTAACGGCCCGTGCCGAGCACCACCTGCGCCTCTGTCGGTGCCGCCTCACGGGGTTCGCTGCGCAGCTCGCGCGCCAGGTTCCACACCACCACCGCCGCAATGATGTCAAACGCCGCCAGCACCACGAACAGCGGGCTGTAGCCGATCTGCGTGACCAGGATGCCGAACACCAGGGTGAACACTGCCGCGCCCAGGTAGCCGAACATGCCGCCCATGCCGGTGGCGGTCGCCACCTGGTCCTTGCTGAACGAGTCGGAGGTGATCGAGTACAGCGCGCCGGATAGTGTCTGGTGAGCAAAGCCGCCGATGCACAGCAGCAGAATTGCCGTGTACGGGCTTTCCACCAGGCCGATGCAGGCCGGGCCGATCATGCAGCTGGCGCCGAACACCAGGACCATCTTGCGCGAGGTGAACAGCGACACCTTGCAGTAGCGGTGGAACAGCGGGCTCAAGTAACCGCCCAGCACGCAGCCGATATCCGCGGCCAGGAACGGCAGCCAGGCGAACATCGCCACTTCCTTGATGTTCATGTGCCGCTCGGTCATCAGGTACAGCGGGATCCAGGCGTTGAAGGTCTGCCAGGCCGGCTCGGAGAGAATCCTCGCCGAGGCGATGGCGTAGAAGTTGCGCTCCTTGAAGATGCGCTTCCAGGCGCCCTTGACCCGCGCTTCCTGTTTGAAGTGGGCTTCCTGGCCGGACAGGATGTAGTCGCGCTCCGCGGCGCTCAGGCGCTTCTGGTCCTTGGGGTGCTTGTACAGCAGCATCCACAGCAGGGTCCAGACGATCCCCGAGACGCCGACGATGACGAACGCCAGTTGCCAGCCGCTGTGCAGGATGGCCCAGACCACCAGCGGCGGTGCCAGCAAGGCGCCGAGCGAAGAACCGATGTTGAACCAGCCGATGGCGACCGAACGCTCCTTGGCCGGGAACCATTCGGTGGTGGCCTTGACGCCGGCAGGCAGGCCGGCCGCTTCGGTCATCCCCAGCAGCCCGCGCATGAACGCCAGACTTTGCCAGCCGCTGGCCAGCGCCGCCCCGGCACAGGCCAGCGACCAGGCCAGGGCGAACACCGCAAAGCCCAGCTTGGTACCAATGAAGTCGATGACCCAGCCGGCGATGGGTTGCATCAGGGCGTAGCAGATCTGCCAGGTGGCGACGATCTTGGCGTATTGCTCGGTGCTGATGGAGAGGTCGGACATCAAGGTGGGGGCAGCCACCGAGAGGGTGTTGCGGGCGAGGTAGTTGACGACCAGTCCAGCTGTAACAAGGCTGACCATCCACCAACGGATGCCTTTTATGCTCATGGATCACCTGAATTATTTTTAGAGTTGCTGGTGATTGCCTGTGGTCGCCCGGGCGACTTGAGACAAAATGTTTCAGGTGCGAGAGTGCCATGTCATAGGTCGTCGTACAACAATTTTTAAATTGTCATGAGCGCGTACTTGCCTGTGATTGAGCTATATCAGGGCTTACCTATGCTTAGTGGGGGAAATTTTGGTGGCCTAGCTCCATGGTTGTACGATGTCATCGAGTTCAATTCAAATGCTGCTGAGCACGCAGGTGTTCGGCCAGCATGTCGATGAAGGTGCGTACCTTGGTCGAGCCGTACTTGCTCTCGCGGTGCAGCACGTGGATCGGCCAGGGCGCTTCTTCGTACTCGGCAAGGATCACCTGCAGCCGCCCGGCCGCCAGCTCGTCCGCCACCTGGTAGGACAGCAACCGGGCGATACCCAGCCCGGCACTGGCGGCGGCGATGGCCGCGTCGTTGCTGGTCACGGTCAGGCGTGGCTTCATGCGGATCAGGGTCGGGTCGTCGATGGCGCCGAAGCGCCAGTCGGTGCGTGGCGAGAGAACGCCGGCGGCGATGATCGCGTGGCCTTGCAGCTCGCTGGGATGGCGTGGGGTGCCGTGTTGTTCGAGATACCCAGGCGAGGCGCACAGCAGCCTGCGCATGCTGCCCACGCGCAGGGCCTTGAGGCCGGAGTCGGGTAGCTGGCCGATCCGTACCGCCACATCCATACCCTCCTCCACCAGGTTCACCACTCGGTCGAGGAAGTAGGCCGATACGTCCACCTCGGGGTACTGCTGCAGGTAGCGGACGATGCAGGGCATGACGAACTTCTTGCCGAACAGGATTGGCGCGGTCACGGCCAGGTCGCCCTTGGGCGCGGCGTTGATGCCGGCGGCCGCTTCGTTGGCTTCGATGATACTGGCGAGGATATGCCGGGTATCTTCCAGGTAGCGCCCGCCGGCTTCGGTCAGGCGCACGCTGCGGGTGGTGCGCAGCAGCAGCTTGACCCCGAGTTGTTCTTCCAGGGCCGTGACGGCACGGGTCACTGCCGCAGGCGATATCGCCAGGCGACGGGCGGCGGCGGCGAAGCTTTCCAGTTCGCCGACGGCGACGAACACCTTCATCAGGTGGATCTGGTCCATGCGGGCTCCTGGGCCTAGGGGGTGCGGGGGATTATCTGTTATAGCGGGGTTTTGTGCTGGCTTCACCGGCCAACCTCACAGCTCCAGCACCAACGGCTGCGCACCGTCCTCCGGCTGGGCCGGCACCGCGCAGCAGATCAGTACAGTGCCGCTATCGGGCAGCTCGGCAGGCGGGTTGGGGTAATGCACCTGGCCACTGACCACGCGGGTTTTGCAGGTACCACAGGAGCCGCCCCGGCAACTGAAATCCGGTGACAGGCCTCGGCGTTCTGCCAGCTCCAGCAGCGTGCCGCTGTCGGGTGCCCAGCGGGCTTCCTTGGCGGAGCTGGCGAAGTACACCGGCACCGGCTGGGTGGCGGCCGGGGGCTGTTGCAGCACGGGTTGCCGGTCGTCAGTGTGGCGGCGCAGGGTCGAGGGGCCGAACGCCTCGGCGTGGATGCGTGCGTCGGGCACATGCAGCGCACGCAGGCCTTCGTACAGGTCCTGGGTGAAACTGGCCGGGCCGCACAGGTAGAAGTCGTAGTCGTCCAGCGCCAGTACGGCCTTGATCTGGGCGATGCCCAGACGGCCGGCGAACTCGAAATCGCGGCCAGGTACGGCATCGGCTTCGGGCTGGCTCAGGGCGCGGTGGATAGCCAGCAGGTCACCGGCCTGCTGCTTGAGTGCGGCGAGTTCCTGTCGGAACGGCAATTCGGCCAGGCTGCGCCCGCCGTGGAACAGGTGGATACGCCTGCCCTGCCCGCTGCTTAGTTGCTCGCGGAGCATGGCCATCAGCGGTGTGATGCCGACCCCGGCGCCGATCAGCACCAGGGGCCGCTGGCTCTGTTGATCGAGGGTGAAATTGCCCATGGGCAGGCGCACCTGCAGCACGTCACCGACCTTCAAGCGCTCATGCAGGTGTCGCGAAGCCGGGCCTTGGGCCTTGACGCTGATACGCAGGTAACCGTCGGACGGTGCGCTGGAAAGGCTGTAGGTGCGCACCAGCGGCGCCTCGCCGTCGAGTTGCAGGCGCATAGGGATGTGCTGCCCTGGGGCAAAGGGCACGGGCTTGCCATCATCGGGCTGTAGATAGAACGAGCGAATGTCGCGGCTTTCCTGTTCGATACGCTCCACCCGCCAGGCCAGCCACTGGCGCTGCCGCTCACGCTGTTGCAGGCGCTGCTCGGCCTCGACCCAGGTGCCGGTCGCCAGGCTGGTCGGGGCATATTCCTGGAAGGCCCAGCGCAGCGACAGCGCTGCCGGGCGCAGCACCACCTGCTCGACGTCCAGCGCCCAGAGCCGCTCGGCGCCTTCGAAAGCACTGATCAGCGGGCTGTCGAGCATCACCTCGGTGCGGCCGGACAGCTGCAACACATTGCCGGTAGCGAAATCGACGAACAACAGCCCGGCAAGCGGGTTCACCAGCAGGTTGCCGAGGGTATTGAAATGCAGGTTGCCGGCGTAGTCGGGGATGGTCAGCCGGTTGCCTTCGACCTTGACGAAACCCGGGCGGCCACCGCGATGGGACACGTCCACCGAGCGCCGGCCATCGTCATGTTCGACGTAACTGGCAACGAAGAAGGTGTCGGCGCCTTCAATCATCGCCCGGGTTCGAGCATCGAGTGCCGTTGCATCCTGGCGCCCCTGTGAGGGCTCATCGACACGGGTGTATTCGCGCAACTGAATGTACTGCGGGCAGTTGCCGAACGATTGTTCGACCGCCACCTCCAGCAGCCCCCCTGCGACGCGGCGGGCCTGGCCGTTGAGGCGATTGCGCCGGCGGGTGTGCAGCTCGATCCCCAGCAGGCCGATGGCGCCGCCCTGGGCCAGGCCAGGCGTGGCGGGATCATCGCTGGCCAGCTCAGTGTCGATCAGCAGTTGCTTCGGATCGGGCGAGCTGACGAAGCCTTCCGGGCCTTCGAGCAGGGTTGCCCAGGGTTTACCCTGCGCATCCACGGCACCCGCCACGATGAACGGCAGCTGGTGGTAGAACACCCGATGCTGGTCAGGCATATGGTCGCGGATGACTTTCTGCCCGAACGCCTCCATGCGCTCGGCAACGCCGACCTGCTCCTGCAGTCGTTTTTCACCTTCGTGCCAGGGAGAGCGCATGGCGGCATTCCTCAGGGGTTACAGCGTGGTCTGCAGGCCGATGACCGTGCGCGGCATCGGCACGAACCCTGGCAGCGCTTCGATGCGGGCAAGCCAGGCGCGCACATTCGGGTAGGGTTCCAGCGACACATTGCCCTCTGGCGCGTGGGCGATGTAGGAGTAGTTGGCGATATCGGCGATGGTCGCCTCGCTGCCCACCAGGAACGGGCGCTGGGCCAGTTCGGCATCGATGACCTTGAGCAGGGTGTGGGCGCGGCCGATTACCTCGTCGGTGTTGAACGAGGCGCCGAATACCGTGACCAGCCGTGCGGCGGCAGGGCCGAAGGCCAGGGGACCGGCGGCCACCGACAGCCAGCGCTGCACGCGGGCGGCACCGAGCGGGTCCTGGGGCAGCCAGCGTTCACCGCCGTAGGCCTTGGCCAGGTACACCAGAATCGCGTTGGAGTCGGCGATCACGGTGCCGTTGTCGTCGATCACCGGCACTTGGCCGAACGGATTGAGGGCGAGGAAATCGGGTTGCTTGTGCGCGCCCTTGGCGAGGTCGACGAACACCAGTTCGGTGGGCAGGTTCAGCAGCGACAACATCAGCTCGATGCGGTGGGCATGGCCGGACTTGGGGAAGTTGTAGAGTTTGATCGGGGTTGGCATGTGCTTGGCTCCGGATCAGCGCCGGGAGTGGCGCTGCTGGAGAACATGCTGCACTGGATCGGTTGGCAGCAGAATGAGTGCCGCAAGCAATCCAGTATTTCGGCAGGTGGAATAATCGGCCCCGCGAAGGCCTCAATGGCGCTGCTGTTTCTGATACTGGTACAACCCGCGCGCCGCCTCCACTACCTGCGGCACACAGGCCTGGAGTTCATCGAAACTCATCGAGTCGAGCAACTCGAAGTTGTCTTCCAGGCCATGCAGCGAGATGGCCTTGAGCAGACGGTCCTGCTCGGGTGGCAGCGCGCTCCATTCGGCGACTTGCGTGCCGCGCATGTAGCCGAAGCACCACTCTTCGAGAATGATCGCCGGCCCTCCTTCATCCTCGCTCTCTTCGAACAATGGCTCGAAGTCGGCAAGGTTGTCGGCCAGTTCTTCCGCGATCTGGCTGGCGTAGCGCAGCATCAGCGCGGTGT
Organism: Pseudomonas sp. GZD-209; assembly: GCF_049310485.1. Classification (NCBI taxonomy): domain Bacteria; kingdom Pseudomonadati; phylum Pseudomonadota; class Gammaproteobacteria; order Pseudomonadales; family Pseudomonadaceae; genus Pseudomonas; species Pseudomonas sp. GZD-209. The sequence continues at coordinate 7,902 of NZ_JBMOWQ010000056.1, read as the reverse complement.
AGGCCTCTTCATGGGCGGGCTTCTTGAATTTCGGGACCTTGCCGCCTGAAACGGCAGGCAGCCAAATTTCCGGATTGACCTGGGTCGGCGAGCTGGCCAGGGCGGTGAACAGGCCGTTGAGCTCGGCCAGGTTGATGACCGAATAGTCGTTGCCGTAGGTGATCAGCAGGTCTTCGAGGCGGTCGAGTTCTTTTTCGCTGAGCGGGGGGAGCATGGGTGGGGTGTCCTGGGCAAATGTGCGTGCACCCTAGCACAGCAGCAGCAAAACGTGCCCGCTCCGTGGGGAGCGGGCATCGTCTCATCGGGGTAGCCACTGCTCCAGTTGCGGCACATCCCCAGCACCAATCAACAGCCACAGCAGGATGCGACATTTGCGTGGGCACAACGCTCCGGCCATGCGCATACCCTTGGCCTGCAGGTCGATTTCGCCGCCGACAAAGCCATAGGTGGTTCGCGCCGTCGGGCCGCTGCCGGTGCGCGTGGCGACGATAACGGGCATGTGACTGGCGAGGGCCATCATAGCCTCAGCCCAGACAAGGGAAACGTGGCCCGCGCCGAAGCCCGCCACTACCAGCCCGTCATATCCCAGCTGCGGTAGCGCCTGCAGCAAGGCAGTGTCAGCACCCAGACAGGACTCCAGCAGAGCAACACGTTGCGTCGTATGCGCTGGTAATGACAGTACCTGACGGGGCAACGGCGGATGGCGGTAACGTGCGACGCCTTCCACCATCACGCCCACCGGGCCGCTGCCGGGTGATTCGAAGGCAGCCATTGCCAGGCTTGCCGTCTTGCGAACTGCGGCGGCCGCATGGATCTGGTCGTTGATGACCACCAATGCACCGCGCCCGCGACTGCACACATCCAACGCCACTTGCACCGCTGCCAGCAGGTTCGCCGGGCCATCAGTACCCGGCTGGCTAGCTGAGCGCATGGCCCCGGTGATGATCAAGGGCTCTTCGAAGGGCCAGAGCAAATCAAGAAACCAGGCGGTTTCCTCAAGGGTGTCGGTGCCTTGGGTTAGCACCACGGCCTGTGCGCCACCCTCGATCTCTTCACGGGCCCACGCAAGTACCCCCAGTAGAGTCTCGAAGCCCAGTGACGCACTGGGCAGCAGGCACAGCGTGGCGGTGCGGATACGGGCGATGTTGCGCAACTGCGGCAACATCGCCAGCAGCGCTTCACAGTCCAGTTTCGGGGTTACACCCTGCCCTGCTGCCTCTGCCTGCATGCTCACCGTGCCGCCCAGGCTGCCGACCGACAAACGCATCATGCTTCACCCCCTGGCAGTAGATTGATCAGCGGCACGATGGCCAAGGTGCTGATAGCCATGGACAACACATTGCCGATATAGCCATGCATGTAGCCCGGCAAGCGCTGGCTGATCGCCACGGCCAACGGCGGCGCAATCAGCGCTCCCAGCACGGCACTAGAGACCACTACTTGCCAGCTGCCACCTAGGGTAAGCACTGCGGCCGGCACAATCGAAACGATCGGGATGTAGGTGGGATACCAGCCTCGCTCGATCCATTGACGTCGCCAGAACAGCACGCCAAACAACGAGGCGAGCGCCTGCCCTGCCAGCATCTGCAGCACCAGTTGCGAGCCGTAGGCCGGTGCCGCCGGAGCCAGCACGTAAGCCAACACCACGCCAAGCAATAACCCGAGACTCGCCAGTTCATTGCCGAAAAACGGTGCTTCGCTGAAGTCGGCCAAAACCCGGCGCAGCGTCCAGATCACCCCGTAGTCTGGGTTGCTGGCAACGGGTGCAGGCCTTACAGGACGCTGACCATCACGTACAAGGCCCGGGAACCGCCTGCACAACAGGAACGCCATCACGCTTGCCAGGGCCATGCCGCTGACGTTGCCTATTACCGCGGGCAACTGAAGCGGATAGCACAGGTAATTGACCAGCAACAGGCTGGCAGGCGTTACCAGTAATGCGCCTAACAGCGCGCCATTGATCGCCACCCGCCAGCCACCGCCGAACAACAGCACCATGGCAGCTGGCAGTGATACGAAGGCGACGAAGGTCGGTTGCCAAAGGCCGCTGGCGAGGGTCCAGCCCCACAGCGCATGGCTCAACAGCAAACCGAGCAACGAGCTGATGAACAGCCACGGCCACAGGCCGGTGCCATAGCAGATGGCAAACCCTTGCCAGCGATGACCTCGCAAGTGCGCCCAGTGCGCAAGGCTTGCGCCCAGCAGAAGCCCCAAGGCAGGCAGTTCGTGCTTGTAGAAGGCGACTTCGCTGATATCGCCGATGATCCAGCGCAACCGACTCAATGGCTGATCCAGTGTCGCGGTGAGCTGTGCATAGTCTGGCCACTGGTCAAGCGCCAGGGCGGCAACGAGCAGCGCAATCAGGCTGCTGAGGATCAGGGCAGGTACACGTTGTCGATGTTGAGAGAGAGCATGTTCCACGACCTCTCCCCCCTCAACGTGGCATCGCCGAATGCAAGCGATACCCCAAGGTAGCGTCGTACAGATCGGTGCGTCGGTCCCGGGGCAGGTCGTTGAGGCTGTTCCAGATCGGGGCCGAACGCGCCGCAACGAGATCTACATCGGCGTACAGGATGCACTCCTCCTCGGCATTGGCCACCTCGCCGATAGGCCAGCCGTTGGTGCCGGCGATCAGCGAGCAACCCAGGAAACGCCCACCACGCTCACGGCCTATGCGGTTGGCGGCTGCGATGTGGACATTGTTGACGTGGGCGGCGGTCATGGTCAGGTACGACGCCATGCAGCGCCCGGCTTCGTCGAACAGCGGCGGCGGCGTCCACACCCAGTTGTTCAGGCTGCAAATGATATCGGCGCCTTGGGCAGCCATAAGCCGGGGTACTTCCGGGAACCAGATGTCCCAGCAGATCAACAGCCCGATACGGCCGATGGGCGTTTCGAACACCGGGAAGCCCAGGTCCCCCGGGGTGAACCAGAGCTTTTCCTGGTTCCACAGATGCGCTTTGCGGTAATGCCCAAGTCGTCCTTCGGGACCAAACAGCACCGCACTGTCATAGAGTTTTAGCCCATCACGCTCGGCGAAACCGGCAGCCAGGTACACCTGCTGCTCACGGGCAAATTGCGCCCAGGCCTGCAGGCTTGGGCCATCCTGCAGCGTTTCGGCATGAGCATAGGCTTCGGCTCGAGACTGGAAGGTGTAGCCGGTGTTGGCCAGCTCCGGCAGCACGATCAGGTTAGCGCCTTCGCGTGCGGCTCGGCGGGCCAGGGTCAGGCCTCTGTCCAGGTTGTCGCCGGAGTGTTCCAGGCCGACTTGCGGGTCGTACTGGATGACGGCGATTCGGACGGGGCTGACGGGAGAACATTGCTGCTGCATGGCGGCTTCCTTTGTGGTTGTTGTGGAAGGCCGCCAGTAGAACGGGCAAAGCTAAAGGAGCAATAGTCAGGAGATTCCCATGGCACGACTGGAGAATGCGCAAACGCCTGAAAGAACAATCCTACGCACTTGGTTCAAATCGCCAGTTAGCGGATCTGATAATGCGGATAGTCGTCAAGGGTGAAGTCGCCCCTGAATCGTGCATCTGTGTGGCTGCAAAGGTTGATCACGGTATCGATAGCCGTGCGCAGGCAGTACTGTTCGAGCAAGCGGCGATAATCGAAACAAAGATCAGGAGGGTTGGGGAAGCGGGCAGCCCAAGGCAGAACCGGAGTTGTTGGCTCAATGGCAATATTGGCGGGATGGTTGTGAGTCGATCCGATGGTCACGATCTCGGGTTCTCCATAAAGGTTTAGGAACCTGAGCGTGCCAAAGGCTGGACCGTGGGGCGCGGTAGATGCTTATGGTGAAGCGGTAACAAGCGCTGTCTAGCGGTGGGCCGTCGTCAGCAAGCCGACTCCCACTAGACTGCGGGGCCGGCTCGCCAACGATGTTTTGTTACGGTTTAGACCGCCAGCGCGCGCTCACGCAGCTCGCTGTTGAGGATGCGGTCGTTCTCGCTGTAGTCGACCGGGCAGTCGATCACGTGCACGCCTGGGGTCTTGATGCAGTGCTCCAGCAGCGGCAGGAAGCCTTCGGCGCTTTCCACGCGGTGGCCGTTGGCACCGTAGGCTTCGGCGTATTTGACGAAGTCCGGGTTGCCGTAGTCCAGGCCGAAATCGGTGAAGCCCATGTTGGCCTGCTTCCAGCGAATCATGCCGTAGCCGTCGTCACGCAGGATCACCACAGTCAGGTGCATGCCCAGACGTACCGCGGTTTCCAGCTCTTGGCTGTTCATCATGAAGCCGCCATCGCCGCACACCGAGATCACCGGGCGATCCGGGTACACCAGGTGCGCTGCCATCGCCGACGGCAGGCCGGCGCCCATGGTCGCCAGGGCGTTGTCGAGCAGCACGGTGTTGGGCTTGTGCGCCTTGTAGTTGCGGGCGAACCAGATCTTGTAGATGCCGTTGTCCAGGGCAACGATGCCTTCGGACGGCAGCACGCGACGGATGTCGGCGACCATGCGCTGCGGGTAGACCGGGAAGCGGTTGTCGTCGGCGCCTTCGGCGATTTGCGCTTCGTTGGCTTCGCGGATCGCCAGCAGGCGGGTGAAGTCCCAGTGGCTGGTGTCGGTCAGGGCTTCGCTGATCTGCCACACGGCGTTGGCGATATCGCCGATCACTTCCACCTGCGGGAAGTACACGGCGTCCACTTCGGCGGAGCGGAAGCTCACGTGGATCACTTCGGTGCCGCCACGAACCATGAAGAACGGTGGTTTCTCGATCACGTCGTGGCCGATGTTGACGATCAGGTCGGCGGCTTCGACGGCGCGGTGCACGAAATCACCGGAGGACAGCGCGGCGTTACCCAGGAAGCGTGGGTGACGCTCGTCGACCACGCCTTTACCCATCTGGGTGGTGATGAACGGGATGCCGGTCTTGTCGATCAGTTGCTTGAGGACCTTGGCGGTCATCTTGCGGTTGGCGCCGGCGCCGATCACCAGGATCGGGTTACGGGCGTTCTTCAGTTTTTCGACAGCGGCTTCGATGGCCACGTGCTCGGCCAGCGGGCGACGGTGCAGGCTGCGCGGGATCGGCAGCGCGTCGGTCTGCTCGGCGGCGATGTCTTCCGGCAGTTCCAGGTGCACGGCACCCGGCTTCTCTTCTTCGGCCAAGCGGAAGGCTTCACGCATGCGGGCCGGGATGTTGTCGGCCGAGGCGAACTGGTGAGTGTACTTGGTGATGGGGTCCATCATGCCGCACACGTCGATGATCTGGAAACGGCCCTGCTTGGACTTCTTGATCGGCTTCTGGCCGGTGATCATCATCATCGGCATACCGCCGAGGTAGGCATAGGCGCTGGCGGTCACCAGGTTGGTGGCGCCGGGGCCGAGGGTCGACAGGCTGACGCCGGTCTTGCCGGTCAGGCGACCATAGGTGGCAGCCATGAAGCCTGCGGACTGCTCATGGCGGGTCAGTACCAGCTTGATCTTCGATTTGCGCAGGGACTCGAGCAGGTCGAGGTTCTCCTCGCCGGGGATGCCGAACACATACTCGACACCTTCGTTTTCCAGGCATTGCACAACGACATCGGCGGCCTTGGCCATTTTGCTTCTTACCTCAGTGTATAGGGCGGTGGAGGTCCAGAAATGCGCAGCACGGTACGCTGGCATCGCTCTGTCCGGGTGCGAGGATTGCCCCGAACCTAAGTCTTGACGCAGGGTCGGTGCGGGAAAGTCACGTCATCGGACGGTAATAATTGTCGCACCCCTGGCGCCGTCTGCGGAGCTATCCGAGGCGCAAAAGACCTTTGCCTTGAACCGAGGTAGGAAGGATTAAATAGCCGGAAAAGACAAAACCCCTACCTGCATGCGCAGATAGGGGTTTTGCGAAATGAATCTTGACGATGACCTACTCTCACATGGGGAAACCCCACACTACCATCGGCGATGCATCGTTTCACTACTGAGTTCGGGATGGGATCAGGTGGTTCCAATGCTCTATGGTCGTCAAGAAATTCGGTTGCCCAGAATGTCTTGTGAACACTCTTGGCTAATTCGGATATGTGATTTGTGATGTTGCGAACTTTCGGGGCTTTCGTCTTCACCACCACAATTCGGCTTACGCGCAAATTGCTTGGGTGTTATATGGTCAAGCCTCACGGGCAATTAGTATTGGTTAGCTCAACGCCTCACAGCGCTTACACACCCAACCTATCAACGTCGTAGTCTTCGACGGCCCTTTAGGGGATTCAAGATCCCAGTGAGATCTCATCTTGAGGCAAGTTTCCCGCTTAGATGCTTTCAGCGGTTATCTCTTCCGAACATAGCTACCCGGCAATGCCACTGGCGTGACAACCGGAACACCAGAGGTTCGTCCACTCCGGTCCTCTCGTACTAGGAGCAGCCCCTCTCAAATCTCAAACGTCCACGGCAGATAGGGACCGAACTGTCTCACGACGTTCTAAACCCAGCTCGCGTACCACTTTAAATGGCGAACAGCCATACCCTTGGGACCGGCTTCAGCCCCAGGATGTGATGAGCCGACATCGAGGTGCCAAACACCGCCGTCGATATGAACTCTTGGGCGGTATCAGCCTGTTATCCCCGGAGTACCTTTTATCCGTTGAGCGATGGCCCTTCCATACAGAACCACCGGATCACTAAGACCTACTTTCGTACCTGCTCGACGTGTTTGTCTCGCAGTCAAGCGCGCTTTTGCCTTTATACTCTACGACCGATTTCCGACCGGTCTGAGCGCACCTTCGTACTCCTCCGTTACTCTTTGGGAGGAGACCGCCCCAGTCAAACTACCCACCATACACTGTCCTCGATCCGGATAACGGACCTGAGTTAGAACCTCAAGGTTGCCAGGGTGGTATTTCAAGGATGGCTCCATGAGAACTGGCGTCCCCACTTCAAAGCCTCCCACCTATCCTACACAAGCAAGCTCAAAGTCCAGTGCAAAGCTATAGTAAAGGTTCACGGGGTCTTTCCGTCTAGCCGCGGATACACTGCATCTTCACAGCGATTTCAATTTCACTGAGTCTCGGGTGGAGACAGCGCCGCCATCGTTACGCCATTCGTGCAGGTCGGAACTTACCCGACAAGGAATTTCGCTACCTTAGGACCGTTATAGTTACGGCCGCCGTTTACCGGGGCTTCGATCAAGAGCTTCGCTTGCGCTAACCCCATCAATTAACCTTCCGGCACCGGGCAGGCGTCACACCCTATACGTCCACTTTCGTGTTTGCAGAGTGCTGTGTTTTTAATAAACAGTCGCAGCGGCCTGGTATCTTCGACCGGCATGGGCTTACGGAGCAAGTCCTTCACCCTCGCCGGCGCACCTTCTCCCGAAGTTACGGTGCCATTTTGCCTAGTTCCTTCACCCGAGTTCTCTCAAGCGCCTTGGTATTCTCTACCTAACCACCTGTGTCGGTTTGGGGTACGGTTCCCAGTTATCTGAAGCTTAGGAGCTTTTCTTGGAAGCATGGCATCAACCACTTCGCGCTCTAAAGAGCACTCGTCATCAGCTCTCGGCCTTGAGATCCCGGATTTGCCTAAGATCTCAGCCTACCACCTTAAACTTGGACAACCAACGCCAAGCTGGCCTAGCCTTCTCCGTCCCTCCATCGCAATAACTGGAAGTACAGGAATATTAACCTGTTTTCCATCGACTACGCTTTTCAGCCTCGCCTTAGGGACCGACTAACCCTGCGTCGATTAACGTTGCGCAGGAAACCTTGGTCTTTCGGCGTGGGAGTTTTTCACTCCCATTGTCGTTACTCATGTCAGCATTCGCACTTCTGATACCTCCAGCAAGCTTCTCAACTCACCTTCACAGGCTTACAGAACGCTCCTCTACCGCATCACCAAAAGGTGATACCCGTAGCTTCGGTGCATGGTTTGAGCCCCGTTACATCTTCCGCGCAGGCCGACTCGACTAGTGAGCTATTACGCTTTCTTTAAA